>NZ_JBRRCR010000023.1:0-59335 GCF_056759115.1 Stenotrophomonas sp. STEN087
CTGTGGGTTTGCGGGGTGTGAGCCGCATGGATGCGGCGACCAAGCCCCCATGGACGGGTTTACGGCGTCCCCGCAAACCCACAGTGCCCCGCCATCCCACGGAATGCCGCTCCTGACGTTGAGGTTGCCGGCCAGCGGCCGGCACTACCGGGGGGGCAGGGCGCAGCCCTGCAAAAAAAACCTACTTCACCCGACGTCCCGTGCGGTCGATGCGGAACCACTCGCCGCCTTCCATCGGCGTATGCCCATCGCCATCCGGCGTGCCACGCCTGCACCCGTTGCAGACCTCCGCCACGCCGTCCTCGAACGGCCACGCGAAATCAAACAGCGCCGGAATCACCTGGCGGAACTGCAGGTCGAAGTAGCCCACGCGGTCACCCACGCGCCCGCGCAGCAGGCCTTCCTGCGGCGTGTCCGCTCCGTTGTCCCAGGCCAGCACCGGCAGGCTGCCGCCGTTGCGGGCCACGTAGTGGAAGCCGCCATCGGCATGCACAACCGCCAGGCCCTGCGCGTCGTACTGCAGGCCCTTCAGCGCGTCGGCGCTGAGCTTCAACTGGTGTGCGTCCACCTCGCAGCCGGGCAGGGCCACCAGGCCCTGTTCTTCCGTCAGCTGCGTGCACGCCGGTGCCTGCGCCCACGCCGCACCGCTGGCCAGCAGGCCGCACAGTGCCAGCGACCGCGCGAGGCGGCCGCTGGCAGACGACGGCCGCTCAGGCCGTGCCGTCACTGCGCCTCGGCCTTGCGCTCGAAGGCGGTCGGCGCCGGCAGCTGCACCGGCACGCCCTTGTCGTCGCAGGTGCCGGCCTGGCACAGGCGCTCGCGCAGGGCCGGGGTGGCCTGCACGATCATGTGGTAGATCGCGTTCTGTTCCAGGGTGCCGCGGATGGCCTTGCTGCCCGGGCCGCGTGCCCAGATGCCCACGTCTTCGCCACCGTGCGATTCGGACTTCATCGGTACCAGCGCTTCCTGCATGTAGTCCGGGTGCTCGGTGTCCACGTCATGCAGGTTCGGGCGGCCGTTGGCCTGTTCGAAGCTGCTCGGGTTGTGCGGGTAGACCTTGGGGCCGGCCGGCTGCTGGTTGGTCGTGCCGGTGTGGCCCGGGCCGTTGGCGTAGCTCAGCGTGGTGTACGGCTGGCCGTTGCCATCCAGCGCGTAGTCCAGCTTGCCGGCGCCGTCTTCGCCGCCCTTGTCCTTCACCTTGCCCAGGATCGGGTTGCCGCGTGCCGGGTAGCCGACGAAGTTGAGGGTGTGCGAGTGGTCGGCGGTGACGATGATCAGGGTGTCGTCGGCCGAGGTCAGTTCGTTGGCCACGCGCACCGCGTCGGACAGGGCGACGGTTTCGGTGAGGGCGCGGTAGGCGTTGCCGCTGTGGTTGGCGTGGTCGATGCGCGCGCCTTCGATCATCAGCACGTAGCCTTCCTGGTGCTGCGCGAGGTTCTTGATCGCCGCGGCGGTCAGCTCGGCCAGGCTCGGCTCACCGGCGGGGTCCTGCGGGCGCTCGTACTCGTAACGCATGTGGTCCGGCTCGAACAGGCCGAGGATGGCCGGCGCGGTGGCCGCGGCCGCCAGCTGCGTGCTGTTCCAGACGTAGGCACCCTGCGGATGCGACTGCTGCCATTCCTGCACCAGGCTGCGCCCGTCCAGGCGCTGGCCGACCTTGTCGTCGTACTCGGGGTCGCGTTCTTCCACGGTGGTGAATTCGCCACGGCCACCGCCGAGGGCGACCAGCGGGCCACGGCCATAACGCGAGGTCGACAGCAGCTGCTGGGCGATGTCCTTGCAGCCGGCGGCCTTGGCGGCGTCGGTCAGGTCGGTGTCGTTTTCCCAGTTGCGCTCGGGCGAGTGCGCGTAGGTCGCGGCCGGGGTGGCGTGGGTCAGGCGTGCGGTGGAGACGATGCCGGTGGCCAAGCCGGCGCTGTCGGCCAGCTGCAGCCAGGTCAGCAGGCCCTTGGACAGGCTGTCGGCGCAGTCACTGCGGCTGCCGGCGCTGACGCCGATCGCACCCATGTGGGTCTTCACGCCGGTGGTGATGGCGGTCATCGTGCCGGCCGAGTCCGGCGTCTGCGAATCGGTGTTGTACGTCTTGCTGAACGCCGTGGCCGGGAAGCGCTCCCAGGACAGCAGGTTCTCTTCGCCCGAACCGCCCTTCTGCTGGCCTTCGTAGATGCGCGAGGCGGCGACGGTGGTCAGGCTCATGCCGTCACCCAGGAACAGGATGACGTTTTTCGCCTTGCCGGACATCGCGCCATTGGCGGCCGCCTGGGCGGCGCCGCTGCGGTACCACCACTGCGGGGTCTCGCCGGCCGGATGGGCGACCGGATCAACGGCGACCTTCAGGCCGGCCGGGGCGGAGGCGGGGGTGGTGCTGGCGCAGGCGCCCAGCAGCAGGGTGGTGGCACAGGCGGCCAACAGGGAGACGGAACGACGCATGGACGCTGGGATCTCACAAAGTGTAACGGGGCGTTCATTATGCCCAACCCTGCAATGCACGCCGATGACACACAGTTTGCCGGTGGGGCGGTCGTACCGCCTGCCCGCTTGGGCTATCGTGCCAGCATCCCTTCCTTCCCCCCTGGATTGCCTATGAAACTGGTCTCTGCCTGGCTGCGGATTCCATTCTGGCAGCGCGTGGTCGGTGGCTTCGTGCTCGGCGCGCTGGCGGGCTGGGCGCTTGGCCCGGCCGCTGAAACGTGGTTCGGCCCGCTCGGCGAGCTGTACGTCACCCTCATCAAGATGATCGCGGTACCGCTGGTGTTCTTCGCGGTCATCAACGCCATCTCCTCGCTGCACGGCCAGAAATCGGTCGCCGCGCTCAGTGGCCGCACGTTCCTGTGGTTCGTCATCACCGCCGCGCTGGCGGTGTGCGTGGGCCTGGGCGTGGGCACGGTGCTGCAGCCCGGCGCCGGTGGCCTGCAGCTGTCGATGGCCAACAACTACGTGCCGCGCGAAGTACCCAGCGTGGTGCAGGTGCTGCTGGACGTGGTGCCGTCCAACGTGTTCTACGCGCTGTCGGGCATCGGCACCAAGGTCAACGCCGCGGGCGAGACCGTGCTGGCGGCCGGCCGTGGTTCGATCCTGCCTGTGATCTTCTTCGCCGGCCTGGTCGGCTTCGCCATCGTCAAGCTCGGCGAGAAGGTGACCGAGGCGCGCAAGCTGGTCGGCCAGATGAGCGACATCATGATCCAGGTGACCCGCTTCGTACTGGAAGTCACCCCGATCGGTACGTTCGGCCTGATCGCCGGCCTGGTCGGCAGCTACGGCTTCGAGAAGCTGCTGCCGCTGGGCCATTTCGTGCTGGCCCTGTACGTGGCCTGCGCGCTGCACATCATCGTGGTCTACAGCGCGCTGCTGCTCTCGCACGGGCTGAATCCGCTGAAGTTCTTCCGCGGTGCCGCGCCGGGCATGCAGGTGGCGTTCGTCAGCTCGTCCAGCTTCGCGGCGATGCCGGTGGCGCTGCGTTCGATCACCCACAACCTGGGCGTCAACAAGGACTATGGTTCGTTCGCCGTGCCGCTGGGCGCGAGCATCAAGATGGACGGCTGCGGTGCGATCTACCCTGCGCTGTGCGCGGTGTTCATCGCCCAGTACAGCGGCGTGCCGCTGACGCCGGAGCAGTACGTGGTGGTGCTGATCGCATCGGTGCTGGGCAGCTTCGGCACGGCCGGCGTGCCGGGCACGGCGGTCATCATGGCCACCGTGGTGCTGAGTGCGGCCAACCTGCCGCTGGAAACCATCGGTTACCTGTACGCGATCGACCGCATCCTGGACATGATGCGGACCATGACGAACGTGACGGGCCAGATGCTGGTGCCGGTGCTGGTGGCCAAGGAAACCGGCCTGCTCGACCAGTCGGTGTACGACAACCCGTCGACCAATGTCGGCCTGGATGATCCCGACCCGACCCCGCCGCGTAGCTGAAGCGGCACTGCAACGGGCTGTATCAGCACCTGTAACACCGCTGATACAGCCCCTGCCGAGCCTTGTGCAGCGTTGTTTCCTGCACGTTAAGGCAAACGAAATCCGAACGCCTCTGTAACACCCTGCTGGCAACGCGCCACCCCCTCGACTGGCTGAACCGCTTGCTACCAAGCGGTTTGGAAGTTGGCACGGAAGCTGCTATGTCCCTGCGCATACGCAACGGGAGAGCGGCATGGACAGCAGCACCACCCATCTGGGTTCCTCGGTCCGGCAGCTGGCGCTGCTGCTGGCCCTGGCCTGCCCGCTGGCGGCCGCCGCCTCGGGTGCGCGCCAGGGAGTGAAGGCGCAGCCGGGCGAGATCGTCCTGCTGCGCGATGTGGCCGCACGTCCGGCCTATCGCATGGCGCCGCCCGGCATGGCGTTGATCGCCGATCCCAAACCGCAGCATGAGATCGCCACCGCACTCGGCAGCGGCGGCGGCTCCAGCGGCATGGATGAATTGAGCGATGACGACTATGCCGGGCTCGGGGCGGGGCAGACCGGCCGCATGGCCGCGCCAGGCGGCACCACCGTGGAGCGGGTGACCCACCAGGCCCTCGGCGGCACGCTGGGCCGTTCCAGTGACGGCGCGCTCGGTGGCAACAGCCTGGGCGGTGCGATGAGCGGCCCGCTCGGCGCCGTCGGCAACACCACCCGCGGCATCGGCGATACCGTGCGCGGCGCGCTGGCGCAGTTCCCGCTGGGCGCGGCACCGCAGGGAGGTGGCAAGTGAATCGCGCGGCGCGTGGCGCGCTGCTGCTGGTGCTGGCGGGTGCGCCCGCACTGGCCTGGGCCGATGATTACAGCGGCATGCTGTCCTATCTGGACGTGGCCCGTATCGGCGACCGCGCGCTGGCCGGTGCCAGTGGCGCCATCATGGTCAACCAGGCCAGCGGCGACCTGAACATCCAGGCCAACCTGCAGGGCATGGCCACCGGCGACCAGGCCAACGTCGCCATCGCTGCACGCCAGCAGCGCCATGCCGACGTGGTGCTGTCGGGGCCGCTGCAGGCCAGCGCACATATCGAAGGCCAGGCGCTGAACGGCGCCAGTGGCATCGCATCGATCAACCAGGCCAGTGGCATCGCCAACACGACGCTCAACGTCGTCAGCGCGACGCTGGCCCGGCAAGGGATACGCGAGACCGACGACGCGGCTTTGGCGGCGTCGGACATCGCGTCAACAGGGGGGCAGGGCGACACCGGCGACGGTGTTGCGGCGGGTATCCGCAGCGTCGGGGTTTCCGCCTCGGCACTGCGGGGCTTCGACGGTGTCCTGCAACTCAATCAGATCGCGGGAGCCCGCAACGACACGGCCAACGTGCTTGGCATGGTCGTCCAGGGCAACCCGTGAGCAGTACCCACCACCCGATGTATCACTGATGAGAGAGAGGACACCATGAACGCGACTTTCAAGAAGTCTCTGCTCGCCATGGCAATTGCTTCTGCCTCGACCGCCGCCGCGGCCAATGGCTGGGACAACCAGAACGCCAACGCGAACATCAACCACAACCATGTCGTGACCGAAACCCGTAACGACACCCACAACCACACCGACAACGAGGTCCGCAACTGGACCCGTACCAACACCACGGTACGCAACAACACCGACAGCTCGAGCGTGACCCGCAACCGTACGGTCAACGAGCAGGTACAGAAGAACAGCAACATCCAGGCCGACGAGCGCAAGGAAAAGAACAACCACGGCGTCGACGTGAACCTGGAAAAGGACCTGCGCCTGAGCAGCGACGTGAACTTCTCCGGCGATCCGACCATCACCGGTGACATCGACCTGGATTCGGCCGCCATCGCGGTCATCGACAACCGCCAGTCGATCAGCCACAACGCCGCGTCCAACAGCCTGGTCACCAACAGCGCCTCGATCGCCGATGACGTCGGCTCGGGTGCCTCGGGCAACCTCGGCTTCAACGTCGTGGCCGGTGACAACAACGCGCAGGACAATGCGGCTTCGCTGTCCGCCGCTGACGCGTCCTTCAGCTTCGGCATGGCCGACGCCGAAGTGTTCGTCAACCAGTCCGGCATGGGCAACACCACCATGAACTCCGGCGTCACCAACGCTGCCGGCCTCGGTGGCAATGCCTTCGGCGGCGCGTCCGGCAACATCGGCGTGAACATCGCGTCGGGCAACAACAACGAGCAGAAGAACGCGCTCGCTGCGTCGGTGGCCACCAGCGCGATGGCCCAGTCCAGCATCAGCTCCAACCAGGTGTCCAGCGGCAATGCCGTGAGCAATGCCGGCTTCGTGCAGTCCTACACCGATACGGTGCAGGTCGGCATGAGCGGCGGTGTCAGCGGCCTCACCCTGGCCTATGGCGCCGGCACCTACAGCGGCCGTGGCAATGCCTACCAGATGGCCAACTACTATCTGGATACCTGGAGTGGCGACCTGCCGCACCCGGGTGGCAACGCGACCGGCCACATCGATCTGGACAACGAGATCCAGAACGCGACGCCGAACCCGTACCGTCAGGGCGTCGGTGGCCTGGGCTTCGATACGCGTGAAAGCGGCACCAGCCAGTTCGTCGAACTGGGCGTCGCCGACCTGTACGCCAGCCTGAGCGGCACCGTCACGACCACCCGCTGGGTGAACGTGAATGCGACCAACACCTCGGCGCTGTCGGGCAGTGCGTTCTCGGGCGCCTCCGGCAACATCGGCGTGAACGTCGCCTCGGGCACCGGCAACCTGCAGGCCAACAGCCTGGCCCTGGCCGTGGCACAGCCGAGCACCGGTGGCGGTGGCGGCACCGGCGGCGGCGAGTAACACCTGGCGTGACCGCTTTCGCAGCGAAGCTGCGTTGAGTGCAACAAGCCCGGCCATCCGCCAATGGCCGGGTCCCCCGGGAGCCCCTGCTCCTCCTCCCCCTTGGGGCAGGGGCTCCTTCCTTCTGCTGGAGGGCACCATGGCCGCACACCGCTGCTGGATCCGCCTGCTGTCCTGCCTGCTGTTGCTGGGCAGCGCCCACGCATGGGCAGGCGACGTCAAGTTCACCGGCGTACTGCCCAACGGCGCGCTGATGCAGCAGAAGGTGGAGAGCATGCAGGAGCGGCGCTACCGCAACCTGGTGCGGCAACACACCGATTACAGCTGTGGCGCGGCCGCACTGGCCACCATCCTGCGCTACGCCTACCACCTGGACACCACGGAGGCGACGGTGATCGAAGGGATGATGGACGTGTCCGATCCGCAGCTGGTGAAGGAACGCGGTTTCTCGCTGCTGGACATCAAGCGCTATGTCGAATCGCTCGGCATGCGCGGGCGTGGCTACCGCATCGATGAAAGCCGGCTGCGCAACCTGCGCGTGCCCGGCCTGGTGCTGATGGACGTACGCGGGTTCCGCCACTTCGTGGTGCTCAAGCAGGTCCGTGGTGGCATCGTCGAGGTGGCCGACCCCATCCTCGGCAACCGCAGCCTGTCCCTGGCCGAATTCAACGAAGCGTGGCCGTCGCGCGCTGTTTTCGTCGTCATCGGCAGCGACTTCGATCGCAACACTGTTCTTCTGCAACCCAGCGAGCGGCCCAGTGCGCGTGCGTTGTACGCGCGGCAGGGCCCGATCACCGATGCCGAACTGGTCGATTTCGGCTTCAGCCATGCCGACCTGTTCTGAAGGAGGCCCGATCATGCTGTGCCAACGTTTGTTGATCGCCACGCTGCTGCTGTTGCCGGTGCTGCCCGCCTGGGCCGCTGAAGGCGCACCAGGGCGCGGCCTGAAGGAAATACCCGATCCCGAACTGAACCTGATGCGTGGTCGCTACACCGTGGGCGGCAACAACGTGGCCTGGTTCGGGGTAACGATGATTTCGCAATGGCAGGGTGCCAACGGCAGCAGCGTGCAGGGCGCGCTGACCCTGGGCATGGACTTCCGCCAGGGCAGTACGCCGCGGCTGACGTTCCAGCCGCACGTGCAGGTCACCAACGCCGATGCCCCGATGCCCACCCCGGACGGACGCAGCATCGACAGCAGCGGCCTGGCCAACGCCACCGGCCTGGTGCAGGCGGTGCAGGTGGCCGGCGATGGCAACACCGCGCGCAACGTGACCACCTTGACCGTGCGTGATGGCGCGGTGCCGACCACCACCGACGATGGCAACCGCATCGCCCAGATGCAGCAGGGCGGGACCAGTGCCACGGCGGTGCTCGATGGTAACCAGGCGCGCCTGATGCTGCAGATCGACGGCCAGGGCCTGGTCCAGCAGTGGATCCGCAATGGCAGCGTCGGCCAGGGCATCGCCCTGTCCGGTGATGGGCAAGTGGCAAGCAACCGGCTGCAGCTTGAGCTGGTACGCAGCACCGTGGCCAGCAACCAGCCGTTGAGCCAGAGCGTGGCCCAGGCGATCGCGCTGAACCGCGGCATGGGCCCGGGCCAGTAACACGGCCCGGTCAAGGGGGAAGGACGGACAACGCAGGCCAACGACATGCACACCTATTTGCGGCTTACCCCGCTGGCGCTGGCGGCGCTGGCGGCCAATGCCTTCGCCCAGCAACCGGCGGCGGAGGCCAAGGACGGTGCCGATGTACAGGCACTGATCACCCAGCTCGAGCAGCTCAAGGCCAACTACGCGCAGGAGGTGCGACGCCTGCGCGAGCTGGACATGCAGGTGCAGGCCATGCAGGCCCGCCTGAGCGGACGGGCCGGCGGCGCCACGATCCCGGCGGCGCCCCTGGCGCCTGCGGCGGCGGCCGCCGTGCCACCGAGCAGCGAAGGTTATGCCAGCACCGCGGCCGAGGCCCAGCAAGCCAAGCAGGAGGCGCGGCGCAGCGTGGACGATGTGAAACAGCAGCAGGCGGCGCTGTTCTCGCGCAGGTTCACCGTTGAAAACAGCCTCACCTACGCGCGCTATGACCGCAAGCAGCTCTCCCTCAACGGCTTCCTGGCGCTGGATGCGATCTTCCTCGGCAACATCGCCATCGAGAATGTCGAGTCCGATTCGCTGACCTACAACCTGGCCGCGCGCTGGGGTGTCAGCCCGAACCTGACGTTGAACATGGACGTGCCCTACCTGGCACGGCGCACCGTGTACCAGAAGGGTGGTGCGGGCGGCGCGGCGGCGGCGATCGCGCAGGAAGAGACCAACGGCAACGGCATCGGCGATGTCAGCATGAGCGCCAACTACCGCCTGTTCGGCGAGCGTGGCTGGCGCCCGGAAACGGTGCTGACCGGCGGCGTCACCGCACCGACCGGCCGCGCACCGTATGGCCTGGACTGGCGGGTGATCGAGCGTGATGACGATGACTACATCCGCTTCGCGGTCCCGCGCGAACAGCCGACCGGCAACGGCGTCTGGCAGGCCAACCTGGGCGTGTCGATGGTGAAGACCGCCGATCCGGCGATCCTGTTCGCCAACGCCGGCTACATCCATTCCTTCCCGCGTGGCTTCGACGATATCGACAGCAACCCGGACACAGTGAACCCCGGCGATGTGAAGCTGGGTGGGTCGGTGTACTTCGGTGCCGGCGTGGCCTTCGCCTTCAACGAACGCACCAGCCTGAGCATTTCCTTCAGCGACAAGATCAGTGCACGCGCGTCGACGCGGTTCCAGGGCGGGCAGTGGGTGAAGGTAATCGGCAGCGATGCCAACGCGGCGTCGTTGAACCTGGGCGTGACCTACGCGCTGAACCAGCACGCGACGATGGTGACCCTGCTGGGCATCGGCCTGACCCCGGATGCACCGGACTTCACGCTGTCGTTCAAGGTGCCGTACATGTTGTAGCTGATTGCGGTGATCCTGCATCGGCAACGCCGGGCCTGGCCCGGCGTTCTTTTTTTTGCAGCGACCCTCACGCTTCCAGTAGAGCCGAGCCATGCTCGGCTGACTTCCTGCCGGGCAGCGCCCGGCACTACCGCTCCGGCGGCAGTTCCAGCCGGTGCTTCCGGCACAACCGGTACACCGTCACCCGCGACACCTGCATGTGCCGCGCGCAGGCCGACACGTTGTAGCCATGCATCTTCAGTGTCCGCAGCAGCACATCGCGCTCGACCTGGCCGCGTGCGTCCTGCAGCACCGCGCGCGGCGAGGGGGCGTCGGCGTCGGCCAGATCCAGGTCGCTGGCGCTGATCAGCTCGTGTTCGCTGACGATTGCCGCGCGCTGCACCCGGTTCAGCAGTTCGCGCACATTGCCCGGCCAGTCGAACTGGCGCATCGCCACGCGCGCACCGGGATCGAAGCCACGGGCGCGGCCGGGATGGCGGTTGCGGAAGCTGCGCAGGAAGTGCTCGGCCAGCAGCAGCACGTCGTTGCCACGGTCGCGCAGCGCCGGCATCGGCAGCCGCAGCACGTTGAGGCGGTAGTACAGATCGCGGCGGAACCGCCCCTGGGCAACGGCCTGTTCGAGGTCGACATGGGTTGCCGCCAGCACGCGGACATCCACCCGCAGCGGCTGGTTGCTGCCGACCCGCTCCAGCGTGCCTTCCTGCAGCACGCGCAGCAGGCTGGTCTGTGCGTCGGCAGGCAGGTCGCCCACCTCGTCCAGGAACACGGTGCCGCCGTCGGCGGTTTCGAACAGGCCGACCCGGCGCTGGGCCGCCCCGGTGAAGGCGCCGCGCTCGTGGCCGAACAGCTCCGACTGCACCAGGCTTGCCGGGATGGCCCCGCAGTTGACTGCGAGGAAGGACCGGCCGGCGCGCCCGGACAGGGCGTGCAGGGCCTGCGCGGCGAGCTCCTTGCCGGTGCCGGTTTCGCCGGTCACCAGCACCGGCAGCTCGACCGGAGCGAATTTGTGCAGGGACGCGCGCACGGCCAGCAGGGCCGGGCTGTCGCCGATCAGCGCGGGCAGGCCGCCGCCGTCGCGTATCGCCGCTGCGGGAGGATCATCCTCGCCGCATTCGCGCTGCATCGCGGTCAGCAGGTCCTGCAGCTCGCGGGGCAGGGTGAACTGGTCCTGGCAGGCGCGCAGCAGCGCCGCCCAGCTGGGCGGCGGCACATCCAGACCGCCCGGCAGCACGGCCAGCCAGGGCAGGTGGTGGTGCTGCTCGACCCACGGCAGCATGGGCTGCAGCGCCTCCGCATCCAGGTGGCGCAGGTCCAGCACGGCCACCAGATGGTCGCGGCCGCGCAGGCCCACGGCCATGGCCGGCGAGGGACTGACGCAGCGCAGCTGCCAGCCGGCCGCCGCCAGCGCGTCGCGCTCGCTCGCCAGTGGCTGGCCGAACCAGATCACACAGCGTGATGGAACCTGCAGGCTTGCCGCCATGCCTTCCCCCAAGCATCCGGGCAACGCGGGCGGTGTCAGACCGGGCATCGCGCGTGCCGCCCCACGCCGGGATGCCATGGCCGCATCCAGCGGCCGGTCGCGGCATGTATCCCGCCGTGACATCAGTGACCAACGCAGGCAGCGGCGGCCAGCGGCCACGCATCTGCACGTCAGGGGAGGTGGACAACAAAAAAGCCGCTGCAGGGCAGCGGCTTCCAGTGCGGGTGCGGGCGTCCGGGTCAGAGGTCGACGCGGCGGGCCTGCATGAACTTGTTGCCCCAGTAGCCGCTGAGCAGGGTGTCGACGCGGACGTCCTTGCCGGTGCTCGGTGCGTGCAGGAAGCGGCCTTCGCCGACATAGATGCCGACGTGGTCGACGCGGCCCTTGCGGCCGAAGAAGACCAGGTCGCCCGCCGCCAGCGCGGCGCGGTCGTTGATCAGTTCGGCATTGTTGTCATGGGCCATTTCGCGCGAGACGCGCGGCAGCTCGATGCCCAGCGCCGAGCGGAATACGTAGCCGACCAGGCCGCTGCAGTCGAAGCCGCTGTCCGGGTTGCTGCCACCCCAACGGTAGGGGGTGCCCAGCAGGGTCATCGCGCGGCGCAGCAGGGACTGCACCTTGCCGTTGTCGGCCTCGGTGCCAACGACGCTGCCATTGGCGGCGCTGCTGGTGTCGTAGTTGGCAAGCAGGCGGCTGAGGTCGCCGGCAACCATCGCCGAACGGTCCATCAGCGGAATGGTGTCATTGGCGGCCAGATGCGGCAGCAGGGCGGCCAGGGTGGCGCTGGCGGCGGCATCGGCGCGGCTGCGCTGGGGAGCGGCAGCGTCGGCCTTGGCGGCCGGCCGGGCGGTCTCGGCCACGGTGGCCGGGGTCGCATCGGTCTTGGTGGGCGCACTCTGCGACCAGGCCGGAAGGCTGGTCAGACACAGCGCCAGGCCCAGGAAAAGCGGGCGGACACTACGTGAAGAAGCGGCGGTCTGGCCTTGGCCTTGCAGGTCGTCAGTCGTCACGCGTCGGTCACAGGAAAAAAACGATGGGGCATCATGCCCTGTAAAAGCGTCAATAAGTTAAAAATTCCGTTAATAAACCGTTATTTCCATAGTGACGTCCATCACAGTTTTGAACATATCGCCTGTTCATTTTAGCGAAGAACGCGTTTCGCTCCTGTGTAGTGGTCTTTCCAGTAGGCGCCGCTGAGCGAGTCCAGGCGGACGGTGCCGCCGGTGCTCGGCGCGTGCACGAACCGGCCTTCGCCCACGTAGATGCCGACATGGGTGACGTTGCCGCGGCTGCCGAAGAACACCAGGTCGCCGGTGGCCAGGCGCTGCGGATCGATCTTCGGTCCCTGCACGGCGGCCAGGTCGCGTGAGGTGCGCGGCAGCTTCAGGTCGACCATCTCGCGGTAGACGTAGGTCACCAGGCCGCTGCAGTCGAAGCCCGAATCGGGGGTGTTGCCGCCATAGCGGTAGGGCGTGCCGACCAGGCTGATGGCGCGCATCAGCACCGAATTGGCAGCCTCGGGGTTGTCCGGCGTGGTGGCCGGCCAGTGCGCCGTGGGCGGCGGCGTGGCGGGGCGGACGGCCTTGCCGCCACCGCAGGCGGCCAGCAGCAGGGGCAGGGCCAGCAGCAGGGCGGGCGCGAGGATCCGGCGCAGGCCGGACGAAACTGGCGTGTTGTGCATGTTCTCCGGATAATGCGCCACCTTGGATTGGCCGTCATGATGGCGGCGTCCCCGCCGGGCGACAACCCGCCCCAACCCGCCTGCCTCCGGCAGATCCAGACAGAGTTGCGCATGAAGATCGAAAAAGACCGCGTTGTCCGCTTCCACTACACCGTCTCCGAGGTCGGCCAGGCGCCGATCGAATCGTCCAAGGACCGCGGTGAGCCGCTGTCGATCCTGATCGGCCACGGCAACATCATCCCGGGCCTGGAAAACGCCATGATGGACAAGGAAGCCGGCGCGACCTTCGACGTCGACGTCTCGGCGGCCGATGCCTACGGCGAGCGCCGCGAAGGCCTGTCCCAGCGCGTGCCGAAGAAGCACTTCGGTACCGCCAAGCTGGTCCCGGGCCAGCAGGTCGTGCTGCAGACCAACTTCGGCCCGCGCGCGGTCACCGTGCAGAAGGTCGGCATGAGCGTGGTCGACGTCGACCTGAACCACCCGATGGCCGGCAAGGACCTGCATTTCGACGTCGAGATCGTTGAAGTGCGCGAAGCCGCCAAGGAAGAAATCGACCACGGCCACGTCCATGGCGACGGTGGTCACCAGCACTGATCGCCCCGCGATCGTGATGGCAGCAACGGCCCGCTTCGGCGGGTCGTTGCGTTTCTGGAACAGGGCGCGGCCGTCCATGGCGCGCAGGGCGGCGGCATAATGACGGACCTGCCTGCCGGATGCCCCGTGAACGCCGCTTCCCCTTCCCTGCAGCCGGTAGCGTCCGGCGAACGCATCGCGGTGCTGGACGTGCTGCGCGGGGTGGCCCTGCTGGGCATCCTGCTGATGAACATCGAGGCCCTCAGCGGACCGCTGGATCTGGCCTTCACCGGCATCGACACGCGCTGGCACGGGCTGGATTACGCGGCCGACGCCTTCGTCTACATCTTCGTGCAGGGCAAGTTCTTCACCCTGTTCTCGCTGCTGTTCGGTGCCGGCTTTGCGGTCATGGCGCAACGCGCGCAGGCGGCCGGGCGTGAATTCGCGCCGTTCTACCTGCGGCGCAGCCTCGGCCTGGCGCTGATCGGCCTGTGCCACGCGCTGCTGGTCTGGTCCGGCGACATCCTGGTGATGTACGCGCTGGTGTCGCTGCCTCTGCTGGCCTGCCGCGAAGCGCCGCGCAGCTGGCTGCCGTGGATGGGCATCGTGGTCTACCTGGCCGGCGTGTCGATGATGCTGCTGATCGGCGCGATGGTGACGATCTCGCCGCCGCCGGACCTGCAGAAGATGCTGGTGGACGCGCAGCAGGCCATCGACCAGCAGCGCCTGGTGTACGGGCAGGGCTCGTGGATGCAGGGCAACGTGCAGCGGCTGCAGGAGTTCGGCAGCTCGCTGGGCGCGCTGGTGATCACCGGGCCGGAAGTGCTGGGCATGTTCCTGATCGGCAGCTGGTTCGCCGCCAGTGGTGCGTTGACCGAGCCGGAGCGCTTCCCGCGGCTGTATGCCAGCCTGCGCTGGGTCGCGCTGCCGCTGGGCCTGCTGGTCACTCTGGGCGGGGTACTGTGGAAGCCGTACCTGGCGCCAGGCGAATACAGCTTTGAAACCACCGCGGTGATGTCGCTGGTGTCGGTCGGCGCGGTGCCGATGTGCCTGGGCTACCTGGCGTGGATCGTGCACTGGCGCGCGCGGCTGGGCTGGCTGGCACCGGCGGGGCGCATGGCGCTGACCCACTACCTGGCGCAGTCGCTGGTCTGCACCTGGCTGTTCAACCACTACGGGCTGGGCTGGTTCGACCTGATGCCGCGCGCATGGCAGCTGGTGTTCGCATTGCTGCTGTTCGCGCTGCAGGTGGGCATCTCGCAGCTGTGGCTGCGGCGCTTCCGCTTCGGCCCGATGGAATGGCTGTGGCGTGCGATGACCTACCGGCAATGGCCGCCGATGCGCCGCGAACGCGGGCACGGGTGAACTGAACTGTTCTGCTGCCGCTCACATCGTGGTGGGTACGCGCCATGGCATGCTCGCTGCCTGTGGCCGTGAACCGCTGAGCGGCACGCATCTTCTTTCTTCGAGCGATTCCGATGAGCACTGCATCCTTTGACTACGACCTGATCGTGCTTGGCGGCGGTTCCGCCGGCCTGGCCGGTGCCATCCGCGCGGCCCAGCACGGCAAGCGCGTGGCGCTGCTGGAACCCGGCGCGCTGGGCGGTACCTGCGTCAACGTCGGCTGCGTGCCGAAAAAGGCGATGTGGCTGGCGGCCGACCTGCACGAGCGCATCGGCCTGGCCAGTGCGATGGGCTTCGATGTGCCGGCACGGCCGGCGCTGTCGTGGAAGGAACTGGTGATCCATCGCCAGGCCTACATCTCCAACATCCATACCAGCTACAACAAGCGCCTGGACGAAACCGGCGTGGTGCGCATCCCGGCGCGCGGCCACCTGGTCGACGCGCATACCGTGGACTGCAGCGATGGCGTGCGCTACAGCGCCGGACACATCCTCATCGCCACCGGCGCGCACCCGCAGCGCCCGGACATTCCCGGCGCGGAGCTGGGCCTGGTCTCCGATGATTTCTTCGACCTGCGCAGTGCGCCGGCCGAAGTGGCGATCATCGGTGGTGGCTACATCGCGGTGGAACTGGCCGGCCTGCTGCAGGCGCTGGGCAGCAGGGTCAGCCTGCTGGTGCGTGGCAACCGGCTGCTGGAGCGCTTCGATCATGAACTGACCGACCAGCTGGCCGAGAACCTGAAACAGCAGGGCGTGCGCATCCATTTCGACTACCGCCTGCGTGAACTGCAGCGCGACGGCGGGCGCGTGCGCGCGTTCGGCCATGACGGCCCGCTGGACAGCGTGTTCGATGCAGTGTTCTTCGCCACCGGCCGCCGTGGCAACAGCCGCGACCTCGGCCTGGAAGCGCTGGGCATCGGCATCGGCGAACACCAGCAGGTGGAGGTGGATGAGTGGCAGACCACGGCGGTGCCCAGCGTGCATGCGGTGGGTGACATTGCCGGCAAGGTCGGCCTGACCCCGGTCGCGGTGGCCGCGGCACGGCGCCTGATGGACCGCCTGTTCGGCGGCCGCCCTGAAGCGAAGATGGATTACAGCAACGTGGCCAGCGTGGTGTTCTCGCACCCGCCGCTGGGCGCGGTGGGCATGAGCGAGGAAGAAGCACGCGCCTGCTTCGATCAGGTGACGGTCTACCACAGCCGGTTCCGGCCGATGCTGCAGGCGCTGGCCAACGGCACCCAGCGCAGCCTGTTCAAGATGGTGTGTGCCGGTGCGGAGGAGCGCGTGGTCGGCATCCACCTGCTCGGCGAAGCAGCCGATGAGATCCTGCAGGGCTTCGCGGTGGCGGTGAAGATGGGCGCGACCAAGGCCCAGTTCGACGACACCGTGGCCATCCACCCGACCTCGGCCGAGGAAGTGGTGCTGATGCGCTGACGCGCGGTTGTTGTAGAGCCGAGCCCATGCTCGGCTGCGCCCATCTGTAGAGTCGAGCCATGCTCGACTGCGGTGGGAAGTCAGTCGAGCATGGCTCGACTCTACAAGGCGGGCAGCGGGCGCCCGCATGCGACAATGCGCGTCCCCACATACCCCATGGCCGCACCCTGCGGCCTGCCGTCGTCCTGATGTCCAACCCTTCCCCCCGCATCGCTACGACCTCCCCGCGCATTGCCCTGGGCGGCATCGGCCTGGCTGCGGTCGGTGCCATCGCCGCGTCCGGCAAGGCCATCATCGTCAAGCTGGGCCTGCGCCACGGCGTCGATGCCACCACGCTGCTTGCCCTGCGCATGCTGATGGCGCTGCCGCTGTTCGTGCTGATGGCCCTGTGGTCGGCGCGCCGTGCCGAACCGCTGTCCTGGGCCGACCGTGCCCGCGTGCTGTGGCTGGGCTTCACCGGCTACTACCTGTCCAGCCTGCTCGATTTCCAGGGCCTGCAGTACATCAGCGTGACCCTGGAACGGCTGATCCTGTACTTGAACCCGACCCTGGTGCTGCTGATCAACGTGCTGCTGGCGCGGCAGCGCCCGGGCCGCTGGCAGGTCGCGGCGCTGGTGCTGAGCTACCTGGGCGTGCTGCTGGCCTTCGGCCATGACCTGCAGCGCGAGGGCGGGCAGATCATCGTCGGCAGCCTGCTGGTGCTGGGCAGCGCGCTCAGCTACGCGCTGTACCTGTTCGGCAGCGGCCAGGTGGTCGCGCGCATCGGTGCGGTAAGGCTGACTGCCTATGCCAGCTGCGTGGCCGGCGTGCTGGTGCTGCTGCATTTCGCCATCACCCATCCGCTGCCGCTGCTGTGGCAGGCACCGGCGCCGGTGCAGTGGCTGTCGCTGGTCAACGCCACGGTGTGCACCGTGCTGCCGGTGCTGGCGATCATGCTGGCGGTGCAGCGCGTCGGCTCGTCGCTGGCCGCGCAGGTGGGTATGCTGGGCCCGGTTTCCACCATCGTGATGAGTCTATGGCTGCTCGACGAGCCGATGGGGCCGGCGCAGATCGCCGGCACCGTGCTGGTGCTGATCGGCGTACTGCTGGTGACCCGCCTGCGGCGCTGACGCCGGAGCAGGCGCGTGACCGCATCCTGGCGGTGATCCGTGCGATCCCGCCGGGCCAGGTGCTGGGCTATGGCCAGGTCGCGATGCGCGCCGGCCTGCCCGGGCGCGCGCGCCTGACCGCGCGCATCCTCGGCCAGAACGAAGACCCGGACCTGCCCTGGCACCGCGTGCTGCGCTCGGACGGGCGCATCGCCATGGCCGAAGGTTCGGCCGGCTGGCGCGAGCAGTCGCAGCGGCTGCGCGCCGAAGGCGTGGTGGTGGAAAACGGCCGCGTGCGCATGCCTGCCAGCGATCCGGCTGCCGCGCTGGACGCGGCGATCTGGGGCCCGGGCTGATCACCAGCGGCGACTGAACGGAACGGGCAGGGCGGTCGCCACGCTGTCGTGAGGCTGCGGCTATGATGGAGGCCGTTCCATGCCGGTATTCCCATGTTCCCGCGACTGCCCACCGTCACCAAGGCTCTGCTGATCGCCAACGTGATCCTGTTCCTGCTGCAGCAGCCGTTCCTGCTCGGCATGCAGACCTTCGAACCGTTCATGCTGCAGCCGTGGCAGCAGGGTTTCGATGCGTTTTCCCCGGGCGGCAATTTCCAGCCGTGGCAGCTGCTGACCTATGGCTTCCTGCACAGCGGCTTTGCGCACCTGTTCTTCAACATGTTGCTGCTGTTCCTGCTTGGCTCGCCGCTGGAACAGACCTGGGGCGAGAAGCGGTTCCTGGTCTTCTACCTGGTCTGCATCGCCGGTGCCGGCGTCTGCCAGCTGATCGTGGGAACGATGCTGGACAACCCGGCCACGGTGCTGGGCGCTTCGGGCGGTGTGTTCGGCCTGCTGCTGGGGTACGGCATGGTGTTCGGCGACCGGGTGATGCGGCTGCTGTTCCCGCCAATCACGATGACGGCGCGGACCTTCGTGATATTGATGGGTGTGACCGAGGTGGTCATGGCCATGACCGGTTGGGATCCGGGCGTCGCCCATCTGGCCCACCTCGGCGGCATGCTGTTCGGCTGGCTGCTGATCCGCTACTGGCGGGGGCAGCCGCCGTTCAACAAGCATCGCCCGCCGGGCCCGCCCGGCCCACGCAAGCGGCCGAACCACCTGCGCAGCGTGAAGTGAGGCGCGCCGCGCCTCTCTTCACGCGGGTAGGTGCCGACCGTTGGTCGGCACACTTTGAATGGGATCATTTGACGCTGTGGGTGCCGACCGTTGGTCGGCGCACGGTGCCCGCATCCACGCATGGCGTGGATCTACAGATCCTGCAGCACCACCTGCGCGGCATTGTGCCCCGGCGCACCGGTCACGCCGCCGCCGGGATGGGTGCCCGATCCACACAGGTACAGCCCCGGCAGCGCACCGCGATAGCCGGCCTGTCCGACCATCGGCCGCGCCGAGAACAACTGGTTGGCACTGAGCGCGCCGTGGAAGATATCGCCGCCGACCAGGCCGAAGGTCCGCTCCAGATCCAGCGGTGACAGCACCTGTCGGCCCAGTACGCTGGCGGCAAAGCCCGGCGCATGGCGGTCGACGGTGGCCATCATCAGGTCGGCTACCTCGTCCCGATGGTCATCCCAATGCCGCCCACCAGGCAGCACCGGCGCCACGTGCTGGCAGAACAGGCTGGCCACATGCTGCCCGGGCGGGGCCAGCGAATCGTCCAGCGTGCTGGGAATCAGCATCTCCACGATCGGTTCGCGCGACCAGCCATCGCGCCGTGCGTCCAGCCACGCGCGGTCCATGTAGTCCAGGCTGGGCGCCATGATGATGCCTGCGCTGAGGTGGTCGCCGGGGCCGGGCAGGGCGCGGAAGTCCGGCAGCCGCGACAGTGCGACGTTCATCCGGAACGTGCCCGAGCCGCAGCGCCACTGCGCCATCCGCTCGCGCGTCGTCGGCGGCACCTGCGTTGGCTCCAGCAGCTGTTCGTACAGCAGCTTGGGATTGACGTTGGCGACCACCGCACGTGCGCGCAGCGTTTCGCCGCTGCTCAACTCCACACCGGCCACGCGCCCCTGCTCGACCAGCACGCGCTGCACGCCCGCATCCACGCGCAGCTCGGCACCGGCCTCGCGCGCGGCCGCCGCCATCGCCTGGCTGATCGCGCCCATGCCGCCGATCGCGTGGCCCCAGGCACCTTTCACGCCGTTGCACTGGCCGAACACGTGGTGCAGCAGCACATACGCGCTGCCCGGCGTGTACGGGCTGGCGAAGTTGCCGACGATGCCATCGAAGCCGAACAGCGCCTTGATCGGTTCGCTCTCGAACCAGCGATCCAGGTACTCGGCGGCCGAGAGGGTGAACAGGTCCAGCAGCTCCTGCCGCAGCGACGCATCCAGCGAGGCCAGTTCGCGGCCCAGGCGCCCCATCTGCCACAGCGCGGGCAGGGCGCGCCATCCGCCGGCCACGCCGAGGTCGGGCGGCGCACGCAGCGACCATGCACGCAGCACGTCGGCGAAGATCTCCAGCCGCGCTTCGTACTCGGGCAGCCGCAGCGCGTCGCGCTCGGAGAATTTCGCCACCTCGGCCTGGGTGCGGCCCGGTGCCGACAGCAGGTAGCGGCCATCGTCCAGCGGCAGGAAGTTGTTGGCCGGCCGGTTGATGATGCGCAGTCCATGCGCGTGCAGCTGCAGGTCGTCGATTACCTTCGGCTGCAGCAGCGACACGGTGTAGGAAGCCACCGAGTTGCGGAAGCCGGGATGGAACTCCTCGGTGACCGCCGCACCGCCCAGCACGCCGCGGCGCTCCAGCACCAGCACCTTCTTGCCGGCTTTCGCCAGGTAGGCGGCACACACCAGTCCGTTGTGGCCACCACCCACGATGATCGCGTCCCAGTGGTTCATGCGCCCGCAATCGCCGCTTCGATGGTGGCGATGTCGATTTTCTTCATCGGCATCATGGCGTTGAACGCGCGTTTCGCCAGTGCCTTGTCCGGGCTGGTCACCGCGTCGATGAGCATGCGCGGGCTGATCTGCCACGACACGCCCCAGCGGTCCTTGCACCAGCCGCAGTCGCTTTCCTGGCCACCGTTGCCGACGATGGCGTTCCACAGCCGGTCGGTCTCGGCCTGGTCTGCGGTCTGGATCTGGAACGAAAACGCTTCGCTGTGCTTGAACGCCGGGCCGCCGTTCAGGCCGACGCAGGCCACGCCGCAGATGGTGAACTCGACGGTGAGCACCGCGCCCTCCTGGCCGGCCGGGTAATCGCCCGGCGCGTGGTGCACGGCGGTCACCGCACTGTTGGGGAAGGTGTTGGCGTAGAAGGTGGCCGCATCCAGCGCCTCCTTGTCGTACCACACGCAGATGATGTTCCTGACGGTCATGATCGGCTCCGCAGCGGTCGAAGGCGCAGCGATAGCACGGGCGGTGTTAATGCGGGATCGTGCTGCACTGCAGGACCGCGCTACCATGCGATGGCAGAGCAGTTCCCTTCCATCGCAGTACGACAAGGACGACGCGTGAAGATCCTGATCCTGGGCGGATATGGGGTATTTGGAGGGCGCCTGGTGCAGCTGCTGGCGGACCTGCCGCAGCTGGAGCTGCTGGTGGCCGGGCGCACCCTGGCGGCGGCGCAGGCCTTCTGCGCGGACTTCCGCGGCGAAGCGCGCGTGCGGCCGCTGCGGGTGGACCGGCAGGAGCTGGCGCCGACCCTGCTGGCCGAAGGGCCCGATCTGCTGATCGATGCGTCCGGTCCCTTCCAGGAGTACGGCAGCCAGCGCTATTCGGCCATCGAGGCCTGCATCGCTGCCGGCATCGATTATCTGGATTTCGCAGACGCCGCCGACTTCGTGTTCGGTGTCTCGCAGTTCGACGCGCAGGCGCGCGCGGCCGGCGTCTACGTGCTGTCCGGGGTCAGCAGCTTCCCGGTGCTGACCGCCGCCGTGTTGCGGGTGATGGCCACGCGCATGGACATCGTCAGCGTGGAAGGCGGTATTGCGCCGTCGCCCTACGCAGGCATCGGCCTGAACGTGATGCGCGCGGTGGTCGGTTATGCCGGGTCACCGGTGAAGCTGCGTCGCGGCGGGCGTGATGGCCACGGCGTGGGCCTGGCCGAAAGCCGCCGCTTCACCGTGGCGGTGCCGGGCCGGATACCGCTGCGCAACCTGCATTTCTCGCTGGTGGACGTGCCCGACCTGCAGGTGCTGCCGCCGGAGCACCCCACGCTGACCGATATCTGGATCGGCGCCGGCCCGGTGCCGGAGATCCTGCACCGCATCCTCAACCTGCTGGCCAAGGCCCGCCAGCACCTGCGCCTGCCGTCGCTGGAACCGTGCTCGCGGCTGTTCTACACCGTGCTGAACCTGATGAAGTTCGGCGAGCATCGCGGCGGCATGATCGTGCGCGCACTCGGCGTGCGTGATGGCGCGCCGGTGCGGCAGAGCTGGCACCTGCTGGCCGAAGCCGATGACGGTCCCTACATTCCGTCGATGGCCATCGAGGCGCTGATCCGCAAGCAGCTCGCCGGCGAACGGCCGGCGCCGGGCGCGCGCCCGGCAACGCATGCGCTGGAACTGACCGACTACGACCAGGTGTTTGCCGGCCGCACCATCCATACCGGTTTCCGCCAGGACATGCCCGGCGCCAGCCTGTACCAGCGCGTGCTGGGCGATGCCTATTCGCGTTTGCCCACAGCCGTGCAGGCCCTGCATGCGCCGGGTGCGGCACGGTGCTGGCAGGGCAGGGCGCAGGTGCAGCGAGGCAGTGGCCTGCTGTCGCGGCTGCTGGGCGTGGTGTTTGGCTTCCCGGCTGCGGGCGGGCAGGTGCCGGTCAGCGTCGCCTTTGCGCCGGAAGCGGGCGGCGAGCGCTGGACGCGCACGTTTGCCGGGCGCCGCTTCTCCTCGCTGCAGACCGAAGGGCGTGGTCGCAACGAGGCGCTGCTGGTCGAGCGCTTCGGTGCCGTGTCGGTGGCGCTGGCCGTGGTGGTCGAGGGCGGTCGGCTGCAGCTGGTGCCGCGTCGCTGGTCGCTGCTGGGCATCCCGCTGCCGCGCGCGCTGCTGCCGGGCGATGACAGCTTCGAGTACGAAGTGGATGGACGTTTCGTGTTCGACGTGGAGATCGGTGCGCCGCTGGTCGGCCGCATCGTGCATTACCGGGGGACGCTGGAGCCGGCGTGAGGATTACCGCTGCGTGCATGCAGCGGGTGTGTCGGAATCGGATCGACGTGCTGTCGCTTCGGACGCTGCATGGCGCGCGGCAGCGCTTCTGGTGTGACGTATATCGCCTGTGGTGGGGCGGTTCGGGCGTGCGTACAGGCGGTTGCGAGACCCGCCGAATGTCCAGGATTTTCAAGCGCATGGCGTGAATCCGGGCCCGCGCCGAGCGCTGTGTCGTGGCGAATTCCGCGCACTTCATCGCCGGTTTCAGCACTGCCGCACACGCCAGGCCCGTGCCTATAACGCTCCGGCAGTTCCATCACCGGAGAGAGTTCATGGCATTTGCATCCGCACATCGCGTGCTGAAGCGCAGCGCGCTTTCAGCAGTGTTGTTTTCCATCGTCGGCAGCGTCGCTGCGCAGAGCACCACCGGCACGCTGCACGGCACCGCCGCCGGCTCCGAAGGCGCGACCGTCGTCGCCCAGAGTGACAGCGGCCTCAGGCGCACGGCGGCCATCGATGCGCAGGGGCGCTACAGCTTTGGCGCGCTGCCGGTGGGCCGCTACAGCATCAGCCTGCAGCGCGACGGGCGCATCCTCGAACAGCGCGACGACGTGCAGCTGCGCGTGGGCAGTGGTACCGAAGTGAGCTTCGCCGCACATGGCCCAGCCACCACGCTGGAAGCGGTCAACGTCACCGCGGCGAACCTGCCGAAGATCGATGTGAGCCACACCGTGTCCAAGTCGGTCATCACCTCCGAGCAGCTGGACGTGCTGCCGCTGGGGCGCAGCGCTGAATCCATCGCGCTGCTGGCGCCGGGCGTGGTGGCCGGCAGCGGTGCCTTCTCCAACGGGTCGCGCTCGGTCCTGTCGTTCGGTGGCTCCAGCGTCACCGAGAACGCGTATTACCTCAATGGCTTCAACGTCACCAATCCACTCAACTACCTGGGCGGCGTCAGCCTTCCTTACGGCTCCATCGACCAGCAGGAAACCTTCACCGGCGGCTATGGTGCGGCGTATGGCCGTTCCACCGGTGGCGTCATCAACCAGGTCGGCAAGCGTGGCACCAACGCGTGGCGGTTCGGCGCGCAGGTCACCTGGTCGCCTGCCGGGCTGGCCGAATCTCCGGCATCGGTGAACTACCCGGACATGACCCTGCCGGAGGGATATGCCTACGAGAACGAGGCCAGGCCGGGCACGCTGTACCGCTACCGGCGCGGTGACAAGTCCACCACGACCACCTACAGCGGCTATGTCAGTGGGCCGTTGATCGAAGACAGGCTGTTCATCCATCTTGCCGCCGAATCGAACCGTCGCGAGGGTGTTGCAACCGCCAACGAGGCCGCCGCGCAGCAGGTGCGCAACCACTACCGTGCGGATACACCGAAGTTCTACGGCAAGATCGACTGGAACATCAACGACAGCAACACGCTGGAATACACGCGCTTCCAGGACACCGATCGTACCGGCGGCTACTACCGGGACTTCGACTACGAGACGCTGTCCGAAGGGGATCGCACCGGTACGTTCCCCAACGTGGCAAAGTCCAGTACCGACGTCGATATCTTCAAGTACACCGGCTACCTCAGCGACGCGCTGACCTTCAGTGCCGTGTGGGGGCGCGCCCGCACCAGCAACCTCAAGTTCAATCCGCTGGACTCGGGCAACCCCTACATCAACGGCGCCGGCAACCAGGATCCCGCGTTGAACGGCGGCACGCCGATCCGCAACGACCAGCCCGATCTGTACACCAAGGCACCGGATGCAGGCAGCACGACGCACGGGCTGCGCATGGACCTGCAGTACCGCATCGGCAACCATGAGTTGACCGCCGGTGTCGACAACATGACCTACCGGGCCACCAACGAAGGCGAATCCATGACGGGCCCCGGCCATGCCTGGATCTATTCGCGTGGCAATCCGGGCGCCTCGCCCAGCCCGGGCTTCGGCATCGCACCCCCGGGGGGAAATGGCTACTTCGTGCAGAAGTACATTTTCTCCACCACCACCAGCATGTCGGTGAAGCAGCGGGCCTATTACCTGGAGGACCGCTGGCAGCTGACGCCCGACTGGCTGCTGACGCTCGGCCTGCGCAACGACCGCTTCACCAACTTCAACAGCGATGGCCGCGCCTACGTGGAGAGCGGCGACCAGTGGGCGCCACGCCTGGGCGCCAGCTGGGATGTTTTCGGTGATGCGTCGTTGAAGCTGTTCGCCAACCTGGGCCGCTACTACCTGGCATTGCCCAACAGCGTGGCCATCCGTGGCGCTTCCGCATCAACCTACACGCGTGAGTACTTCACCTATACCGGCATCGATGCCAACGGCAACCCGACCGGCCTGACGCCGCTGGGGCCGGGGCCGGTGTCGGCCAATGGCGAGTACGGGCAGGCGCCGGATCCGCTGGCGGTGGCGCCGACCGACCTGAAGTCGCAGTATCAGGACGAGCTGATCCTCGGCTTCGAGAAGACCCTGGGCAGCCGCTGGAACACCGGCGGCAAGGTCACCTACCGGCAACTGCAGTCGGCCATTGACGATACCTGCGATGCCGACCGCTTCGTCGACCGACTGGCAGGCATGGGGCTGGATGCGGACACCTTCGATCTGCCCGGTTGCGTGATCTTCAATCCGGGTGCCACCAACACGTTCCAGCTGCGGCACCGTGATGGTTCCGGCTACACGCCGGTCAGCATGAGTTCGACGGACTGGGGCTACGACGGCAATAAGGCGAAGCGCCAGTATGTCGCGCTGGATGTGTTCATCGAGCACCCGATGTCCGACGGCTGGTACGGCCGCCTGGACTACACCTGGTCGCGCAGCTTCGGCAACGCCGAAGGGCAGGTGAGATCGGATATCGGCCAGAGCGATGCCTCCAAGACCCAGGACTGGGATGCGGCGGCGTTGATGGAGTACGCCGGCGGCTATCTCGCCAATGATCGGCGGCACCAGTTCAAGGCGTTCGGCGCCTACCAGATCAATGACGAATGGACCGCATCTGCCACGGTGCGGGTGATGTCGGGCATGCCGAAAAACTGCCTCGGCTACTACGGCAGTGACCAGAGCGATCCTCTCAATGGCTACGGATCGGCCTACCACTACTGCAACGGCAGGCCGTCGCGCCCCGGCGACGCGGGTCGGCAGCCGTGGACGGCGCAGCTGGACATGGGCGTGATGTACCGCCCCGGGTTCGCTGACAACCGGCTGGGCCTGGGCCTGAGTGTCTTCAACGTGCTCAACCAGCGGCGCCAGCTGCAGTCGACCGCCAAGTACCAGACCGGACCGGACACGGTCTCCAACCTCTACGGCATGGGCAGCTACTTCACGGCCCCGCGGACGGTGCGCCTGAGCGCCTCCTACGACTTCTGACCTGCGCGAACAGCGGCTCTCTCTCTCCGCAAAGGTTGGCTTGGCCCTGATCCGTCAGGGCCCTTTTTCCAGCGACCTGCCTGCATGGATCCACGGCAGGCACGGATACCCCATCACACCAGCGAAGGCGCCCCAGGGCGCCTTTTTTCGTTGTCGCCTCGCGCCGCCGCCCGGTGCGGGAAAACGAAAGTAAATGCTCGTGGCATCTTTCGAAATCAGCGCGCCCGCGCCGCGCATAAGCGGTCAAATCAATGCCGCAATGTCTCAGTTAAATGAAATGTAAATGAATGTTTTCGTTTGTATCAAAGTAAAATCAATAAAATCAATGACATAAAATATTATCCAGTAAGCCTTGCAAGTTAAACTTTTATGAAATTAATATCCTATTCAGCTGTTTTCATGATCGAACATTGATGCAGCGAGCCTGAAACGTAAGTGTGTCTTTTCACGAAACAAGGAAATTTCATGTCCTATAGAAAGACGGCCATCCGGCTGAAGCGCACGGCACTGGCCGTTGTCCTGACCTCGTTCGTCGGCGCCGCAGCCGCGCAGAGCACCACCGGTTCCCTGTATGGCAACGCCCCGGCCGCCGCAGGCGCCACGGTGGTCGTGCAGAGTGATTCGGGCCTCAAGCGAAGCGCCAACGTCGATGCAAATGGCCGCTACACCCTGGGCTCGCTGCCGGTGGGCCGTTACTCCATCAGCCTCGAGCGTGACGGGCAGGTGGTCGAGAAGCGTGACAACGTGCTGCTGAAGGTCGGCGTAGGCACGGAAGTTTCCTTTGGCCAGTCCGCCAGCGGCGGCGCCACCAACCTCGACGCAGTGAACGTCACGGCGGCCAACATTCCGAAGATCGACGTGACCAACACGGTCTCCAAGTCGGTCATCACCTCCGAACAGCTGGACGTGCTGCCGCTGGGCCGCAGCGCCGAAGCCATCGCGCTGCTCGCGCCAGGCGTGGTCGCCGGCAGCGGCGAGTTCTCCAATGGCTCGCGCTCGGTGCTGTCGTTCGGCGGCTCCAGCGTCACCGAGAACGCGTACTACCTGAACGGCTTCAACGCGACCAATCCGCTCAGCGCAATGGGCGGTGTGAGCCTGCCGTACGGCTCGATCGACCAGCAGGAAACCTTCATGGGTGGCTACGGTGCAGGCTACGGCCGCTCCACCGGTGGCGTGATCAACCAGCTGGGCAAGCGCGGCACCAACGAGTGGAAGTTCGGTTTCCAGACCACCTGGTCGCCCGACTCGCTGGCGGAATCGCCGCGCGACATCTACTACCCCAATCACACCGCGCCTACGGGGTTCGAGCTCGAGGATGACACCGGCACCGTGGCCGGCTCCCTGTACCGCTCGCGCAAGGGCGACAAGGCGACCCGCACCTCCTACAGCGGCTACGTCAGCGGCCCGTTGATCGAGGACCGTCTGTTCATCCACCTCGCCGCCGAGAAGGATCGCACCGAAGGCGTTTCCACCAGCGCCGGTGAAGCCGCGCAGCAGGTCCGCAGCCACTACACCTACGACACGCCGAAGTTCTACGGCAAGATCGACTGGAACATCAACGACAGCAACACGCTGGAGTACACCCGTGTCGAGAACACGGACCGCTACGGCAGCTACTACCGCGATTTCGACTACGACACAATGAGCGAGGGCGAGCGTACCGGCACTTTCGCCAACACGACCAAGCTCAAGGACGAGTTCGACATCTTCAAGTACACCGGGTACCTGACCGATGATCTGACCCTGAGCGCGGTGTGGGGACGCAGCAAGGAATCCAACCTGGAGTTCAATCCGCAGGATTCGGCCAACGCCTACATCAGCGGCCCGACCAACCAGGATCCGTCGATCACCGGTGGTACCCCGGTCCGCAACGACCAGACCGCGCTCTACACCAAGTCGCCCGATGCAGGCAGCAAGACCCGTGGCCTGCGCGTGGACCTGCAGTACCGCATCGGCAGCCACGAGCTGACCGCCGGCATCGACAACATGACCTACCAGGGCCACAACGAAGGGCAGGCGATGACCGGCCCGGGCTACGCCTGGATCTATTCGCGCATCGCGCCGGGTTCGTCGCCGGCACCGGCGTTCGATATTGCTGCGCCGGGCGGTGATGGCTACTACGTGCAGAAGTACATCTTCTCCACCACCACCAGCATGTCGGTGGAACAGAAGGCCTATTACCTGGAAGACCGCTGGCAGGTCAGCCCGAACGTGCTGCTGACCCTGGGCCTGCGCAACGACAAGTTCACCAACTACAACAGCTCGGCGGTTGCCTACGTCGAGAGCGGTGACCAGTGGGCCCCGCGCCTGGGCGCCAGCTGGGACGTCTTCGGTGATTCGTCGCTGAAGGTGTTCGCCAACCTCGGCCGCTACTACCTGGCCCTGCCCAACAGCGTGGCCATCCGTGGCGCATCGGCATCGACCTATACCCGTGAGTACTTCACCTACGGTGGCATCGATGCCGACGGCAACCCGACCGACCTGACCGCGCTGGGCCCGGGCCCGGTGTCGACCAACAACGAGTACGGCGTTGCGCCCGATCCGCTGTCGGTGGCACCGACCGACCTGAAGTCGCAGTACCAGGATGAATTCATCATGGGCTTCGAGAAGACCCTGGGTTCGTCCTGGAACACCGGTGCCAAGTTCACCTACCGTCGCCTGCAGGCGGCCATCGACGACACCTGTGATTCCGATCAGATCTACGCCAAGCTCGAGTCGATGGGTATCGATTCAAGCGGCATGGAAGTGCCGGGCTGCGTGATCTTCAACCCGGGCAAGACCAACACCTTCATGGTCAAGCATGCCGATGGTTCCGGTTACACCCCGGTGCAGATGAGCTCGTCGGACTGGGGCTACAACGGCAACAAGGCCAAGCGCAGCTACGTCGCAGTTGATCTGTTCATCGAACATCCGCTGAGCGACAAGTGGTACGGCCGCCTGGATTACACCTGGTCGCGCAACTTCGGCAACACCGAGGGCCAGGTCAAGTCGGACATCGGCCAGGATGACGTGTCCAAGACCCAGGACTGGGATTCCTACTACCTGATGGAGTACGCCGGTGGCTACCTTGCGAACGATCGTCGCCACCAGCTGAAGGGCTACGGCGCGTACCAGTTCAACGATGAGTGGACGGCGTCGGCCACCATGCTCATCTCTTCGGGCATGCCGAAGAGCTGCCTGGGTTACTACGGCGCGGATGGCAGCGATCCGATCGGCTATGAGTCGGCGTACCACTACTGCAACGGCCAGCCGTCGCGTCCGGGTGATGCCGGCCGCCAGCCGTGGACCTATCGCCTGGATCTGGGCGTGATGTATCGCCCGACCTTTGCCGACCACAAGCTGGCTTTCGGCCTGGACGTGTTCAACGTGCTCAACCAGCGTCGCCAGCTGCAGTCCGATCCGTCGTATGAATCGGGTCAGCACACGATCTCCAACACCTATGGCATCGGCACCTACTACACGGCGCCGCGTTCGGTTCGCCTGACCGCGTCCTACGACTTCTGATGTAGAAGCCGCTCTCTTTCAGCAGGACATTTGACCCCGGCATCCGCCGGGGTCTTTTTTTTGCAGGTGCCGCCCACGAAAAAGGCGCCCTGAGGCGCCTTCTTCGTTACCGCATCACGGCCAGGTTCAGCGCCAGACCTTGATCTGCTCGGCGTCGGTGCGCTGCATCGGCTGGCCGGCCTTGCAGCTGAAGGTCGCACCGAAGGCCGGCAGGTTCGACAGCGGGCCGTTGGTGCGCCAGCGACCCGGTGCACGGATGTCGGCGGTCAGGCGGCGTGCGGCCTCGTTCGGCGACAGCTGCTGCGGCCACAGGGCCGCCCAGGCGCGGAAGAAGCCCTGCTGCTGCGCCGGCTTGGCCTTCGGTTCCTGCGCGGTGTACGCCGCCCAGGCCAGTTCCAGGCCGGCGATGTCGGCCAGGTTCTCTTCCTGGGTCAGCGTGCCGTTGACCTTGGCACCCTTCACGCCCGGGAACTCGTAGGCGCCGTACTGCGCGGCCACGCGGCTGCCGAGCAGGGTCCAGGCGGTCTTGTCGGCCGGGGTCCACCAGCTGCGCAGTTCACCCTTGGCATCGACCAGGGCGCCCTTGGCGTCGACGGCGCGGTTCAGTTCGTGGCCGACCAGGCCACCGAAGCTGCCGAACTTGTCGGCGGCGTCGGCCTTGGCGTTGAACACCGGGCCCTGCAGGATGGCGGCGGTGACGATCAGGCGGTTCTGCGCCAGGTCGTAGGCCAGCGACGGCTGCTGCGGCAGCACGTCCCAGCGACGGTCGGCGTTGCCCTTGCCGATGCGCTTCATTTCCTCGCGATGGCGCCAGGTCGATGCGATCAGCATGTTGCCGCCGAACGAACCACGGCCCATCGGCTGCACGCTGTAATCCAGGTCGCGCAGCGGGGTGCCGATCTCGATCTTCAGTGCGGCCAGCTTGGCCTGTGCTTCGGCCTTGGCCTCGGCGCTCATCCAGGTGCTGTTCTTGACCGCCTCGATCTGCACTTCGCGCACCTTGTCGACGATCCACGCCGCCTGGCGGCGATCTTCGGCGGACAGGTGGCGGGCGGCGTACTCGCGGCCGACCATCGGGCCAGCGGCCACGTTGATGGCGTCCAGCACGTTTTCCCAGCGCTGCGCGGGCAGGGTCTCACCGCGCAGCACGCGACCGCGGAATTCGAACTCGGCGTCACGGTAGGCCTTGGACAGGTACGGCGCCATCGAGTCGCCCACGCGCCAGCGCAGGTAGGCCTTCCACTGTTCCGGCTTGAGCTTGGTGACCATCGTGTCGAGCTGCTTGAACAGGCCCGGGTCGGCCAGCGAGACCAGGTCGTCGTTCACGCCCTGCGCCTTCAGGAAGGCATCCAGCTGCAGGTTGCGGTAGCGGCTGTTGAGATCCTTGGTCGAGATCGGCGCGTAGTTGTTGAACGGGTTGTTGATGCCGGCCAGCGACTGCGCGTTGCGCGCCAGTTCGGTTTCCAGTTCGATCACCGACTGCGACTCGGCATCCAGCTTGGCCGCCGGGGTACCGGTCAGGGCCAGGATCTGCTTGACGTAGTTGCGGTAGCGGCCCATCAGGGCCACGGTGTCGGCGTCGGTACGGGTGTAGAACGCCGGGTCGGGCAGGCCCATGCCGCCCTGCATGAAGTAGCCGATGTGGCGGTCCAGCGCCTTCAGGTCCACGTCCGGGCCGAAGTTGAAGGCCACCGGGATGCCGACCTGGTGCAGGGCGGCGATCGAGGCCGGGACGTCCTTGGCCTTCTTGATCGCGTTGATGCGGGTCAGCAGCGGGGCGATCGGGTTGGAGCCATCGGCTTCCACCGCGGATTCGTCCAGGCCGCTGGCCCAGAAGTCGCCCAGCAGCTTCTGCACGTTGCCCTGCGGCGCCTTCATCGAGGCGTCCAGCAGTTCACGCTGCTGCTGGCGGCTGCGGTCGACCAACTGGCCCAGCGCGGTGGCGGCGCCGGACTGCGGCACCGGGTTGGCCTTCAGCCAGTCCGCGTTGGTGGCATCGTAGAAATCGCTGCACTGGGCGCTGACGGCCGGGGCGCGCACGGCCTTCTTCTTGGCAGCGAACGCATCGTGGGTCGGGACCAGGGTCGCCAGGCTGATACCCAGGGCGACGGCAAGCGGACGGAAATTGGGCATGTAGAACGAATCCGTGATGGATTGAGGGCGGGCGAACTATAGCAAGCCGTGCATGGGCACGGGATGCATGCGTCACGCGGCTTCTGCCGGGCATGGCCCGGCGCTACCGGGTGGTGTGGCCAGTAGATCCACGCCATGCGTGGATGGTGTCACCTGCATGGGGTCAGAGCCCTCGCGCTGCGCGCAGGGGATCCGACCCCGCCAAAAACAAAGGCCCGGTAAATCCCGGGCCTTTGAAGGTCTACCTTGGCGTCAGCCGCGGCTTACCAGATCACCACCTGCTGGTCGCCGGTGCGGGCCATCGGCGAGCCGGCCTTGCACTGGAATGCAGCGGCGAAGGTCGGCAGGTTCGACGGCGCACCCATGGCGCGGAACTGCGCCGGGGCGTGCGGGTCGGTGGCCAGGCGGACCTTGGCGTTCTCCGCGGTGTACTTGGTGCGCCACACGGTGGCCCAGTTGAAGAAGAAGCGCTGGTCGCGGGTGAAGCCGTCGACCTTCGGATCTTCCTTGCCGGCGGTGGCCTTCTGCAGGGCGTCGTAGGCGGTGGCCAGGCCACCCAGGTCGGCGATGTTCTCGCCCAGGGTCAGGTGGCCGTTCACTGCCTGGCCGTCGACCTTGTACTGGTCGAACTGCTTGACCAGCTTGCCGGTCAGGCCTTCGAAGTTCTTCTTGTCAGCCGGGGTCCACCAGTCTTCCAGGTTGCCGCTCGGCCCGAAGCGTGCGCCCTGGTCGTCGTAACCGTGGGTCATTTCGTGGCCGATCACCGCGCCGATGCCGCCGTAGTTCAGCGCGTCGTCGGCCTTCGGGTCGAAGAACGGCGGCTGCAGGATGGCGGCCGGGAACACGATCTCGTTCTGCAGCGGGTTGTAGTAGGCGTTGACGGTCTGCGGGGTCATGCCCCACTCGGTCTTGTCCACCGGCTTGCCGACCTTGGACAGGTTGAACTTGTAGTTGAACTCGTTGGCGGCGCGCACGTTGCCCAGGTAGCTGTCGCGCTGGGTCTGCAGGCCGGCCCAGTCACGCCACTTGTCCGGGTAACCGATCTTCGGGGTGAAGGTTTCCCACTTGGCGATGGCCTTGGCCTTGGTTTCGTCGCTCATCCAGCTCAGGCCCTGGATGCGTTCCTTCAGCGAGGCGGCCAGGTTCTTCACCAGTTCTTCCATCTTCGCCTTGGCTTCCGGCGAGAAGGCGACCTTCACGTACAGCTGGCCGAAGGCTTCGCCGGCATCGTTCTCGATGGTGCCCAGCACGCGCTTCCAGCGCGGCTTCTGTTCCTTCTGGCCGTTCAGGGTCTTGCCGTAGAACTCGTAGTTCTCCTGCACGAAGGCGTCGGCCAGGTACGGCGAAGCGCCGTCAACGGTGTGGAAGCGCAGGTAGGCGCGCCAGACCGACGCATCGGTGTCGCCCAGTGCCTTGCTCACTTCCTCGTGGAAGGCCGGCATGGCCAGCGAGAACTTCTCCGGTGCGGCCACACCCTGCGACTTGAAGAACTCGGTCCAGCTGAAGTTCGGGGTCAGCTTGTCGGCGTCGGCCAGGGTGAGCGGGTTGTAGAACAGCTCGACGTTGCGCGACAGTTCCACGCGCGACTTGGAGGCCTTGGCCAGGCGGGTCTCGAACTTGACCACGTCCTCGGCCTGCTTGGCGGCGTCGGCAGCAGCCACGCCCGACAGTTCCAGCACCTTGGCGATGTGCGCCTGGTAGGCCTTCAGCTTGTCGGCGTTCTTGGCGTCGGTGTAGTAGGTGGTGTCCGGCAGGCCCAGGCCGCCCTGGCTGGCGTAGGCCATGTTCATGGCCGAGTTCTTGAAGTCCGCTTCGGCGCCGAAGCCGAACAGGATGTTTTCACCCTTGGCGGCGCTGGTGCGCAGGTAATCGGCGATAGCGGCCTTGTCCTGCAGGCCGTCGATGGCGGCCAGGTCGGCCTTCAGCGGCTCGATGCCCTGGGCGTTGATCTTGGCCTCGTCCATGCCGGTGGCCCACAGGTCGCCGACGATCTTCTCGATGTGGTTCGGGTTCTTGACCTGGGCGACCTGCTCGGCCAGCTGGTGCTGCACCGCTACCGAACGCTCGTCGAGGATGGTGAAGGCGCCCCAGCTGGTGCGGTCGCCCGGAATCTCATTGGCGGCCAGCCACTTGCTGTTGACGTAGTCGCCGAAGGCGCCGCAGGCGTCCACCGTGCTGTCCAGGTCGCTGGCCTGGAAGGCGTTGTAGGCCGGCAGCTTGGCTTCGTCGAGCGTGTAGGCGGTGGCCTGCTCGGTGGCGGCCGGCGTGGAGGCGGCGGCGTCCTTTGCCGGGGTATCGGTCTTGCCGCAGCCGACCAGCGCGGCCGAAACGGCCAGGGTCAGCAGCACGATCTTGGGAGTACGGGTCACTTGTATGGCCTCCAGGCCGAGTGAGTCAGGGAATGGCCGCAGGACGGCCGTGGGCCGAACGATACGCCGCCGGCCCGCCCTGCAAGGGTGTCGAAGGTCATGGCCGATGGCAAGCCGCCGGCCCGTTGCACATGGGCCGCGGCACAGCCGCCAGAATCGGGCAGGTCGCCGCACGGGCTGCGCAAAGAACGCTGCCGGCACAAGGCCGGCAGCGGAGACATCAGGGTTTGCCGTTGTCCAGCTTGGGCTGTTCGTCGGCGGTCTGCGGTTCGGGGGCATCCACCTGCGGTGCGCCGGCCTCGATGCGGGTCTTGCGGTCGGCTTCGTCCTTGATCTGGGTTGCCGCACCGACATCGACCCGGGCGACCTTGGGCTTGGCCCACACCGAATCCTGCCAGGCCTGGTACTTCTCCGGGTCCCAGTAGCGATCGTCGTAGAACTTGCTGCCATCGATCTCCGTAGTGCCGACCAGGCCGGGCACCACGATGCGCAGGTTGCCGGTCGCGCCGGTGCGGCTGCCGGTCACCTGGCGGCGTTCGCGGCGCAGCGCGGCATCGATGCGCGGGCGCGCGGCCTCATCGCCGAAACGGGCATAGACCGCCGGGCCTTCCTGCAGGGCACGGTCGCGTTCCTCGGGCGTCAACGCGGCCCAGTAGCGCTCGCGCAGGTCGAGGAAACCTTCATAGCCGCGTTCGGCGGCCAGGTCCATCCAGGCGTAGGCAAGGGCGCGGTTGACCGGGGTGCCGGTGCCGTTCCACAGCATTTCCGCCACCATCGCCTGCGACGGCTTGTCGGCATAGAAGCCGGCGCGCTGGAAGAAGCCGAACGCCTGTTCCATCTTGCCGGCATCGCGCTTTTCGATGCCCAGCAGGCGGAAGCGCAGGTCCGGGTGGCCGCTGAGGAAGCCGGCAGTGATCATCATCGGATCCTCGGTGGGATCCGGTGCGGCGGCCGGTGAAGGCTTGGCGGCCAGCGCGAGCGGGGCGTGCAGCGCGAAAGGCAGCAGGGCTGTAAGCATGAGCCTGCGGTACATCGGTATCTCTCCTTGATTGAACGATGGCACCCACGCACCCGTTGCCGGGTACGCGCAGGCACACCTTAATGGTGCGCCAAAAGGTGCCCGAAGTTCCCGGCTCCCCTGTTCAGGGAGCCGGGGGACGGCTCAGTCAGCCGCCTTTGCCCCCGATGCCGTCGACGGACCGATGTGGCGGCCGAAGAAATCGAGCATCGTGGTGTACAGCTTCACCCGCGCCGGCACACCGTAGAAGCCGTGCATTTCGCCGGGCTCGATGATCATGCCTTCGGGCTTGTTGCCGGCGGCGATCAGCGCCTTGTTCATCAGCTCGGTCTGTTCCGGCGGCGTGCGCACGTCACGCGCACCTGCGGCAAGGTAAACCGGGATCTTCACTTCCGATGCGCGACGTGCCGGCGAGGTGCGGGTCCAGTCGGCGGTGTCGGTGCCATGGGTGCGGCGCAGGAAGCGCTGGCCCGACTCGCGTTCCGGGATGTCGCCCTTCTTGAACATCATGTCGATGTCGTAGACGCCGACGTAGCCGAAGGTGCACTTGAACAGGCCCGGTGCACGGATCGGGGCCATCAGCGACGAGTAGCCGCCGAAGCTGCCGCCGTAGATGCAGATGCGGTCCTTGTTGGCGTAGCCCTGGTTGATGGTCCACTGCGTGGCATCGATGATGTCGTTCTGGATGCCATCGGCCCACTGCTTGTGGCCCGCATCCTGGAACGCCTTGCCGTAGCCACCGGAGCCGCGGTAGTTCACCTGCAGCACCGCATAGCCGCGGCTGGCGAACAGCTGCGTTTCGCCGGAGAAGCCCCAGTTGTCACGCGGGCCGATCGGACCGCCGTGCGGGTTGACGATCAGCGGCAGGTTCTTGCCGTCGCTGCCATGGGGCAGGGTGAGGTAGGCATGGATGGTTTTGCCGTCGCGCGCGGTGAAGCTGAAAGGCTTGACCGAGGCCATGCGCGCCTTGTCCAGCTGCGGCGCGCGCTGCATCAGGAAGCGTGCCTTGCCGGTGGCGCGGTCATACAGGTACAGCTCGCCCGGATTGCTGTCGCTGTAGACCGAGACGATGATCTTGCTGCCATCGGCGGTGTGGCTGGAGAAATCCACCAGTTCGCCGGGGAATGATGCGGCCAGCGAGCCATACAGTTCGGCGTCGGGGTGGTTCTCATCGACCAGGGTCACCTTCGGTGCACCAGCTTCGGTGATCACGCCCAGCAGGCGGTTGTCATCGGTGGACCAGATGTAGTCGGAGACTTCGGCCACCGGGTCCTGGAACAGGGAGGTGAACGCGCCGGTGGCGGTGTCCAGCGTGCCCACCGCGCCGGGCGCCTTGTCGTCGCTCTGGGTGACATACACGGTGCCATCGGCGGTGGCGCGCTCGACCCACAGGTGCTTGCCGTCGGTCTTGGAGGCGTTGACCAGGGTCCAGTCACGGCCATCGCGGCGGTACAGTTCGGTGCGTTCGTCGTACTCGCCTTCCTCGTTGCGGCTGGACGAACAGACCGCGAAACGCGGTTCCTTCTGCGCGTCCAGCGCGATGGAGCAGTCGTCCTTGGGCGCGCGTGCGAGCACGGTGCGGCGGCCGCTGAAGGTATCGACCTGTACCACCTGGGTGCCGGCACCTTCGTTGGAGCGCGGGTAACGCGACTGCATGATGACGTTGCGGTCGTCGTCCTTCAGCGTGTCGAGCAGGCTGAAGCTTTCGCGGCCGACGGTCTTGCCGCGCTGGGTGGCATCGCGGGTGCCGTAGAAGATCAGCGGCACGGCCTGGCTGCCATCGGCGTTGACGGCGAACCACTCGCCGGTGGCGAAGGGCTGGGCATAGCCGCCCATCTTCTTCACCGCATTGAACATCAGGCGGTCCGGCGCGATCCAGGTGAACTGGCCGACGCTCTTCTTTTCCGGCAGCTGGTTGACCTTGAGGATCTTCAGGTCGCTGGTGCGCAGGACGGCCAGGACGTCCTGGTCGCCGTGGTCCATGGTCACGGCCAGGTACTCGCCGTTGGGCGAGATGCGCACGTTGCCGTAGGCAGCGTGCTTGACGAAATCTTCGACCGAGTAGGCCGTCGCGGCGGAGGCCGGCACGGCGGTGGTGCCCAATGCCAGTGCAAGCAGGGCGAAGGACAGCTTGTACATCGTGTATCCCCTTCAATTGGCGGGCCTTCGTGGCCCAGGGTGTGGCGTTGCTGCCGATGCGCAAACACAGAGCCCGGCCTAGGCCGGGCTCTGCTTGTCACACAACCTGTCGCATCAGAAGCGGTAGGACAGGCTGAAGTAGTAGCGACGGCCCAACGGGTCGGCGCCGATGAAGCTGTTGAAGTACGGATAGGCCGTATTGGTGGTATCGCGACGGAACTGGTTGTCGGTCAGGTTGACCACTGTGAACTCGGCACGCACGTTCGGGCCGAACTTCTTGCTGACCTGCAGGTTGTACTGCATGTACGGAGCCAGGCGTTCGGTCCAGGCGGCGTTCCAGTTCGAACCGTAGCGGGTACCGAACAGGGTGGCACCCCATTCGTCGCCGGCCCAGCTCAGGCTGCCGCGCAGGCGGCTGCGCTGGCTGTAGTCATACAGCGGCAGGTCGCGGTAATCGATCAGCTCGTCGTCGCTGTTTTCCTGGTACTTGTTGGTCAGCACCAGCGAGTAGCCCAGGTCCAGGCCGAAGTCGCCGAGGCGATCGGTATCCAGCTTGTACTTGAAGGTGGCATCGATACCGCTGGTTTCCAGCAGCGCCGCGTTGATGTACGCGGTGTTGATCTGCGAGATGCGGCCGTCCAGGGTGGTGCCCGGTGCGTTGGTACGGGTGACCAGCGCGGTCAGGTTGCGGCAGAAGGCCGAATCGGATCCCTGCTCGAACGGCGTGCCATCCGGGCGCACGCCCAGGCGGCAGTTGGCTTCGTTCTGCAGCAGGTAGGTCGAGCTGAGCTGGGTGGAGGCATCTTCCAGGCGGATCTTGTAGTAGTCCACCGACATGGACATCGAGTCCATGATGTCCCACACGAAGCCGGCGCCCCACGACTTGCCTTCTTCTTCCTTCAGGTTCGGGTTGCCGGCGATCAGCGACTGCGCCTGGTACAGGGTCACGTCACCGGTCACGTTGCACTGCGCGCGGGTACGGCCCGGAGCGCCTGCAGCCTGGCCCAGGCCGGTGCCCGAACGGCAGCTGTATTCGTCGAGGATGGTCGAGAACGAGGCGGCGCCTTCGGCGTAGACCAGCTGCATGTCCGGTGCGCGGAAGCTGGTGGCGTAGGAACCACGGATCAGCAGGTTGCTGAACGGACGGTATTCCAGGCCGACGTTGAAGGTCTTGGCATCGTCGACGGCGGTGATGTCGTCGTACTTGTCCCAGCGGCCTGCCAGGTTCATCGACAGGTTGCTGAAGATCGGCACGCGGAACTCGGTACCCACCGCATAGCGGTTACGGGCGCCGTGGGTTTCACCGGAGCTGGTCAGGTTGTAGATGGTCTGGTCGTCGATCGGACGCAGCTGGTTGGTGCGCACGTCGCTGACCAGGTCGGTGGTCTGGCGCATGCCTTCGATGACCGCCGCGAAGCCCACCGGGCCGGCCGGCAGCTCGAACAGGTCGCCGCTGATGTTGAAGTTGGCGGTGGCCGAGGTCGATTCGGCAACGTTCTTCACGCGGGTGGCGAAGCTCTGGTAGATCTCCGGGGTGATCGGAGTGTTCCAGCGGTCCTGGTTCAGCGTGTAGATCGGGTAATTGCTGATGTAGCCCTGCAGCGGGCCCAGGAAGTAGTCATGCACGGCCTTGGCCAGCAGGCGCGGGCGGTCGGCTTCGTACTCGTACTTGCCGTAGTTGACGCTGGCTTCCCAGTCGAAACGATCGGCGAAGGTGCCCTGCGCACCGAAGGTGAAGTCGTAGCTCTTCTCGTCGTACAGGGTGCTGGCGGCTTCGTTGCCACCCAGTTCGAACGGGTTGAAGGTGCGCTGCAGCTGGATCAGGTCCTGCAGGGCGGAGTCGTAGTACACGCCGGTCGCGGCGCCGCTCGGGTTGGAGGTGAAGCGGTCACCCGAGGTGCCCCAGAACTCGATGCCGCCGCTGGCCTTGGCCTTGGTCTTGTAAAAGTTGACGCTGCCGAACAGCTGGGTGGTGTCGGTCACGTCGAACGTGCCGTAGCCGTAGCCGTTGAAGTTCTGGTTCTTGTTCCAGATCGAACGGGCGGCGACCTGGGTATAGCTGCCGCAGTAGGTACCGCGCGAGGCGGTGGTCACCGTGGTGTAGTCGAACGCATCACAGGCCGCAGCGTTGTACAGCGCGTTCTGGTTGCGCACGTGGCCGTTCAGGCCGGCCGAGCTCAGGGCGACCAGCGACAGCGACGGATTCACCGCGACGCCGGCGGCGTTGTTGCGGGTATCGGCCAGCGCGTGGCGCTGCGAGGCGAACACCGGCTCGTTCTCGCTGTACTGCAGCGCGTAGGTCGCGCTCCAGCGGTCGCCGGTCTTGCCGCCGGTGTACTCGACGTTGACGTTGTCGCCGCCGCCTTCTTCGGTGGTGCCGGTGGTCAGGCGCAGCTGGTTGCCGTCGTAGTTCTTGCGCAGCACGATGTTGATCACGCCGGCGACAGCGTCCGAACCGTAGATGGCCGAGGCGCCGCCGGTCAGGACTTCAACGCGCTCGACGATCGAGCTCGGGATGGCCTTGATGTTGACCACGTTGTTGTCGCGGTTGTACGGCTGCGGGTACTGCGCCGGGCGGCGGCCGTTGACCAGGGTCAGGGTGTAGCCCGGGCCCAGGTTGCGCAGGTTGACCACCTGGGCGTTGGGCGTGAAGCCGGTCACGGCGAGATCGCCGGTGAACGAGCTGGTGGTGTTCTGGGTCAGGGTCTGCAGCATGTCGCCGACCGACTGGAAGCCTTCGCGGTCGATGTCGGCGCGCGAGATGACGGTGACCGGCGCCGGGCCTTCGACTTCAGCGCGCTTGATGCGCGAGCCGACGACCGAAACGCGGTCCAGGTTGGTGGCGTTCTTGCCGCCGGCTTCGTTGCCGGCTTCCTGGGCAAAGGCGGGCGAAACGACGGCTGCCAGCAGGGCGGACGTCAGAGCAAAGCTCAGCGGGTGGCGGCTGAGCGCCGTGCGGATGGTCATGGATGGATCCCCTGGTGTATCGAACCTCGACAGGCGCGCTGGCCCGTCGTCCCTATAGGGCTTTTGCCCCGTTCTGAAACCGGCTTCACAAGCCGATAAGGCGAAGTTAACACAGCCTTAACTTGACGTGTCAACTGTTCATGCTCCTGTCATCAAGCCAAGGTAGGCAAAGTGCTGATTTGGATGGATTTTTGCGCCAAACCGTTGATTTCAAATGAAAGGATCTGCTGCTGCGCCGGCCGTTTGCGACGTGTTCAGGGGGCTTTGGCGCATTTTTCGTTAAGCGTGCAGTTCATGTTGTGAGGATCGCTGCCCGTGCCTGGCCGGCCGTCGGGGCAAAAAGAAGGCCCCGCCGAAGCGGGGCCAGAACCCGTCAACCCTGCAGCGGGGCGGCGGCGTCAGCTGCCACCGAAGTTGTACTGCATCTGGGCATAGATGGCCCGGCCGTACGGGTTGTAGAGGTAATCGTTGTACGGCGCGTCGATGTTGCCGCCGAAGCTGTGGCGCTGGCTGGACGGGTTCTTGTTGAACACGTTGTTGACCATCAGCGACAGGGTCAGGTTGTCCAGCGCGCGGTAGCTCACGCTGAGGTTGTAGGTGGTGTAGGAACCCCACTTGCCGGCCTTGTAGCCGGAAGAGTGCACGTAGTCGTAGCTCTCGCCCAGGTAGGCCATGTAGTTGGGGGTCTTGCCGATGTAGTTGTAGTACAGGGTGGTGGTCCACTGGTTTTTGGCCCAGCCCACCGACCCATCGGCGCGCACCTTGGCAAAGGCCTGGTAGTTCCACATCGCATACGGATCGCGCAGCAGATCCAGGTAGTCATCGCCGGTCTGCGGCTGCAGTTCGCGCTTGAGGATGTTGGTGTAGTTGCTGGCGAACTGCAGCGAGCCGAAGCGGCCGATGTCCTGCACGTACTTGAAGCTGGCCGTCAGTGCATTGAGGTTCTGCCGTGCAACGTTGAGCTTGGGGGTATAGATCTGCTCAAGGTTGCCGGAGGCATCACGGGTCACCCAGTCGGCCACGTTCTGGCAGGTGGCGTTGGTGTTGTTGTCCAGGTTGTTGCGGCAGTAGTACTCGGCACGCAGCAGCTGGTCGGAACTGAGCGTGTCGACCTCGTTCTCGATCTTCCAGCGGTAGTAGTCCACCGACAGCGACAGGTTGGCCATCGGTGCCCAGACCACGCCAGCGTTCCACACATCGGCAGTGATCGGTTCCAGTTCCGGGTTGCCCGATTGCACGCCGAAAGTGGAGCGGCCAGCGTACGGGCAGCCCACGGTATCAGCCGGCTCGAAGCCCAGCTGCGCACAGCGGTAGTAATCGGTGGCCGCCGTGTAGAAGCCGCTTTCGCCCTGGAAGGCATCGGGCAGCGAAGGCGCACGGAATGCGGTGCCGTACTTGCCGCGGAACAGCAGGCTTTCGATCGGGCGGAACTCGACGCCGATGCTGTAGGTCGACTTGTCGACGGTGTTGTCGGCGATCTTGAAGGCGTCGTAGCGGCCCGAACCGGTGACGGTGAGTGAATCGAGCAGGGGCAGGCGCAGTTCGCCGGTCACCGCATAGTTGCTGCGATGGCCGGAGCCGGCCACCGAGGTGGTGCCCCAGACATCGCCATTGAGCAGGCGCGCATCCGGGCTGTAGTCCCAGCCTTCGCTGCCGCCTTCGACGACGATGCCCAGGCCGGCATCACCGCCGGGCAGCGAGAACAAGCCGCTGTTGGTCAGCTGCACCCGGCCGAGGTTCTGCCAGGTCCGGCTCTGGTTGTAGGTGTAGCCGGTGAAACTCTGGAACGCACCTGCCGGCAGCTGCGAATAGAACGCGCCCCAGTTCGGGCTGTAAATGTTGTAGCCATCGTCGGTCTGGCCGAGCACCGGGCCGAACACGTTCTGCTCGAACCAGCTGTCGATCGGCTCGGCCCAGCGTGCGAAGCCGCGTTCGGTCAGCTTGTACTCGCCACGGCTGAAGCTGGCGCTGTAATCCCAGTCGGTCGCAAACGTGCCACGGCCGCCCAGGGTGATCTGGTAGGCCTTGTTGCGGTTGGTTTCCTGGATGTCACGGTAGCCGGCGCCGCCGATGTCTTCCGGGGAAAACGCGCGCTGCAGGCTCATGTACTGGTCGGTGTCCTGGTCGTAGATGTAGCCGAAGCCCGGGCCCGTGCTCCAGAACGTATAGCCGGCACCGGTGACGTAGTTGATCTCCTCAAGGCTGTAGAGCGCATCGGCGAACAGCTCGAAGTTGTCGTTCACCTGGAAGCTGAGCGACGAATAGAACTGGCTGCTTTCCTTGCCGTTCTTGATGGTGCGGTAGCCAGCGCTGTACTTGGAACCGCACGATTCGCCCGCGGCGCGCACGCCCAGTTCGGTGGTGCCACCGAACTGCCCGGCCACGCTGGCGCAGCGGGTCGGGTCCATCATGATGAAGGCATTGTTTTCGTCAGGCAGGTAGACCAGGAAATCATTGGACGGCACCTGCGCGCTGTAGCCGGCCGGGTTGTTCACCTTGGTCAGGTCGCGCTGGTAGCCCCAGATCGGGCTGGACTTCTCGTACTGCACGTTGAACAGCGCGTTGAAGCGGTCATCGGCGCTGTTGAAGCCCTTGGCCACGCTGACCCGCACATTGTTGCCACCGCCTTCGGTGTAGGCGCCGCCGCGGATGTTGATCGTGCCGCCATCCATGCGTTCCTTCAGGATGATGTTGACCACGCCAGCGATGGCATCGGAGCCATACAGCGACGACTGGCCGCCCGGCAGGATCTCGATGCGCTCGACGATGTCGATCGGGATGCCGCTGATGTTGTTGAAGGCGTCGCTGCCGTTGTACAGCGCCGGATACTGCAGCATCGGGCGGCCGTTGATCAGGTACTTGGTGTAGCCCGGATCCAGGCCGAACATGCCGGCCGCTTCGGCGCCCTGGGTGAAGGCTGCGGAGGACTGGCCGCCCTGCAGGCCGCCGGTGGTCAGCGAGGACTGCTGCAGCACTTCGGCAATGCTGGTGAAGCCGCGCGTCTGGATGTCCTCGGCGGTGACGGTGAGTACCGGGGTGTGGTTTTCAACCTGCGTCTGCGGGATGAGCGAGCCGGTGACGGTCACTCGACCGAGGTCGGTGGTCTCCTTGCTGTCCTGGGCGAGGGCGGGAAGGGCGGTGGCGAGCAGGCTGCCGAGCAGCGCGAGCGAGAGCGGGTGGCGGACGACATTGGTGCGACGACGAGTCATTGCGATATCCCATCCATTAAGTAAGTGCAGGCAGCCCCCGTTACCGGGGCATTCAATCAGCCTTCAGTTTCCAAGCTGTGGAGCCGAACGTAACACGGCATTAACGTTAATGGCACGAAATTGCAAGGAATCTTTGCGTATTGCGGCTAATTCTTAAGCAAAATCAATGAGATGGGTATTTATTTGCCGAGTCTGGCGGTTCGTCTTCAAGTCGGCTTAATAATAGATTCACTTATTATTAACTATTGAATTTAAAATGACTGTCGCGTTTCACCTAAATGCGGTCGGCTGATTCAGCGCTGCCGGGAGATTCTGCTGAAGGTGGTATTCCTCGTGCAGCGCGCGTTCAGTGCCGGTCGCCTACGCGCGCAGGACGGGAAGGGCTGCGCGTGGCTGAACTTGTATGATGGGAGGTTGCCCGCCCCATGAACCGCTTCCGGAGTCCGCAGTGAACAGCCCCGCCCGTCGTCCCCATGCCAGCCAGGTGCAGAAGGGCCTTTCGCCCCATGCGCGCATCCGCAACGTGATCGCGGTGGGATCGGGCAAGGGAGGCGTGGGCAAGTCCACCACTTCGGTGAACCTGGCCGTGGCCCTGCAGCAGCTCGGCGCCCGCGTGGGCGTGCTGGATGCCGACATCTACGGTCCCAGCGTGCCGGCCATGCTCGGCCTGTCCGGCCGCCCGGAAAGCCCGGACAACAAGAGCATCGAACCGATGCGCGCGTTCGGCGTGGACACCATGTCCATCGGCTACCTGGTGGAAGACGAGACGCCGCTGATCATGCGCGCGCCGCGCGCGACCGCCGCGCTGACCCAGCTGTTCGAGGACACGCTGTGGGACGACCTGGACTACCTGCTGATCGACCTGCCGCCCGGCACGGGTGACATCCAGCTGACCCTGGTGCAGAAGATCCCGCTGGCCGGTGCGGTCATCGTCACCACGCCGCAGGACATCGCCACGCTGGATGCAAAGAAGGCGCTGAAGATGTTCGAGAAGGTGGAGGTGCCGGTGCTGGGCATCGTCGAGAACATGGCCGTGCACACCTGCAGCAACTGCGGCCACGTCGAACATCTCTTCGGTGAGGGCGGCGGCGAGCGCATGGCCGCGCAGTACGGCGTGCCGCTGCTGGGCTCACTGCCGCTGCAGATCGACATCCGCGAACAGGGCGACGCCGGCAGCCCGATTACCGCCGTCCAGCCCGAATCGACGGCCGGGCAGGCCTACCGCCGTGCCGCCGAGCGCCTGGTGGAAGCGGTGGGCAAGCGCCCGCGGGCATCGATCCAGATCCTGTCCTCGCTGCTGTAAGGCCAGGCCTGCGGGGCTGCGGCGTGCGTGCCCGGCCCCCTGCTAGAATCCACGCGCCCCCTCGTACCCAGGACAAAGCATGAGCATCAAGAGTGACCGTTGGATCCGCCGTATGTCCGAGCAGCACGGCATGATCGAGCCGTTCGAGGCCGGGCAGGTGAAGCAGGCCAACGGCGAGCGCATCGTCAGCTACGGCACTTCCAGCTATGGCTACGACGTGCGTTGCTCGCGCGAGTTCAAGGTGTTCACCAACATCAACTCCACGATCGTCGATCCCAAGCATTTCGACCCGGGCAGCTTCGTGGACATCGTCGGTGATGAGTGCATCATCCCGCCCAACAGCTTCGCGCTGGCGCGCACGGTGGAGTATTTCCGCATCCCGCGCGACACCCTGGTGGTGTGCCTGGGCAAGAGCACCTATGCGCGCTGCGGCATCATCGTCAACGTGACCCCGCTGGAACCGGAGTGGGAAGGTCACGTGACCCTGGAATTCAGCAACACCACGCCGCTGCCAGCGCGCATCTACGCCAACGAAGGCGTGGCCCAGATGCTGTTCTTCCAGGCGGCCGCCGATGACGTCTGCGAGACGTCGTACAAGGATCGTGGCGGCAAGTACCAGGGCCAGACGGGCGTGACCCTGCCGCGTACCTGATCAACCTATCGGTAGCGCCGGGCCATGCCCGGCGTTTTCGTATGGGCCGCGTGGTGCATTCGCCGGGCATGGCCCGGCGCTACCTTTATTTGCCGCGTCCGAACAGCATCGCGATGCCGACGCCGACCAGGCCGACCGGCCACCAGGTCAGGAACAGCTTGGACAGGTTCAGGTGCGTCCAGCCCAGGTTGCTGGCGAGCATGAACAAGCCGATCAGGATCAGCAGGATGGCGGCGACGAGATTGAAGCGCATCGGGTCGTCAAAGGCTCAGGGATGGGCCGGATATCCTAGCCGTTCCTTCCAGTAGGCGACATGCTGGTCCAGTGCGGCCGGCTCGTAGCGGTGCGCCGGACCACTGCCCCAGACCGGGCCCGGCCACGCCGGATCGCCGTCGTGGCGGCCGATCACGTGGAAATGCAGCTGGCGCACGATATTGCCCAGCGCGCCGATGTTGATCTTCTCCACCCCGTCCGTGCCGTGCAGGGCCTTGCAGGCGCGGTTGAGTTCGGTGCGCAGCTTGTCCTGCTGTTCACCGTCCAGCTCGATCCATTCGGTGATCCCGGCCAGGCGGGGCACCAGCACCAGCCAGGGGAATCGTTCGTCGTTCATCAACCGCACTTGCGACAACGGGCCTTCTGCTACCAGGACGCTGTCGGTGGCCAGGCGTGAATCCAGTTCGAAATCGCTCATCCAAGATGCTCCGTGAAGAAGTCCAGGGTGCGTTGCAGCGCCAGGGCGGCGCTGTCTGGATCATACGCATGTCCGACCTCCCGGTTGAAGGCGTGGTCGGCCGGATAGACGTAGGTGGCCATCTGCGGCAGCTTTTCGCGGTGGGCCTGCACGGCGTCCGGCGGGATGCTCCTGTCCTGGGCGCCGAAGTGGAAGATCACCGGGGCCTTGGGCGTCTCGTCGAGGAAATTGACGTTGCGGCCGCCGTAGTAGCTGGCCGAGGGCAGGCCCAGGCGCATGGCCGCCAGCAGGGCCACGCTGCCGCCCCAGCAGTAGCCGACGGTGCCGACCTTGCCGTAGGGGGCCAGGCGCGTCGCCGCGGCGCGAACCACTTCCAGCGCCTTCTCCATGCCCAGGGTGTTGACCCGCTCCAGGCCGTCCTTCACGCCCTCGGGGCTGTAGGGCAGGGCATCGGGGTCGGATTCCGGGCCATCGACCAGGTCGAAGAACGACGGCGCCAGCACGGCGTAGCCTTCGGCGGCGAAGCGCTCGGCCACCCCGCGCATGTGCGCGTTGACCCCGAAGATTTCCTGTATGACCACCAGCGCCGCGCGCGGCTTGCCTTCGGGCAGGACCTGCCAGGCGCGGACCGGGCCATGATGCGTATCCAGGGTGATCCATTCGGACATCGTCGGGAACCTCGTTGCTGGGGACAGGCCTGCATTGTCGACGCTGGCCGGGTTAGCGGCGTGTCAGCGGCTGTGCCCGATCAGGCGGCTGGCCATTCAGAGCCCGGCCACCAACCCCGCTATACTGGCGCCCTTTCAGGCCCCGGCCCCCAGGTCCCCCTGCCATGCCGGCAGGGGCCCAGGCCCCCAGAGTCCCGCGATTTCCATGTCCCAGCTGAACCCCAAAGTCGGCTTCGTCAGCCTTGGCTGCCCGAAGGCCCTTGTCGATTCCGAGCGCATCCTCACCCAGCTCCGCTCGGAAGGTTATGACATCGTCCCGTCCTACGATTCGGCCGACGTGGTGGTGGTCAACACCTGCGGCTTCATCGATTCGGCGGTGACCGAATCGCTGGACGCCATTGGCGAGGCGATGAACCAGAACGGCAAGGTCATCGTCACCGGCTGCCTGGGCAAGCGCCCGGAGCAGATCCGCGAGGCGTACCCGAACGTGCTGGCGGTGTCCGGCCCGCAGGATTACCAGAGCGTGATGGAAGCGGTGCACGAAGCGCTGCCGCCCAAGCACGACCCGTTCGTGGACCTGGTGCCGGACTACGGCATCAAGCTGACCCCGCGCCATTACGCCTACCTGAAGATTTCCGAGGGCTGCAACCACAAGTGCAGCTTCTGCATCATCCCGTCGATGCGCGGCAAGCTGGTTTCGCGCCCGGTGGATGAGGTGCTGCGCGAAGCCGAGCGCCTGGTGCGCGGCGGCGTGCGCGAGCTGCTGGTGGTTTCGCAGGACACCTCGGCCTACGGCGTGGACGTGAAGTACGCCGAGAAGATGTGGCGCGACAAGGCCTACCAGACCCGCCTGAAGGCGCTGTGCGAAGGCCTGTCCGAGCTCGATGCCTGGGTGCGCATGCACTACGTCTACCCGTACCCGCACGTGGACGAAGTGGTGCCGCTGATGGCGGAGAACCGCATCCTGCCGTACCTGGACATCCCGTTCCAGCACGCGAGCCCGCGCATCCTGCGCCTGATGAAGCGCCCGGGCGCGGTCGAGAAGACCCTCGAGCGCGTGCAGAACTGGCGCCGCATGGCCCCGGACATCACCGTGCGTTCGACCTTCATCGTCGGCTTCCCGGGCGAGACCGAGGCCGAGTTCGAAGAACTGCTGTCGTTCCTGGACGAAGCACAGCTGGACCGCGTGGGCGCGTTCGCCTATTCGCCGGTCGAGGGGGCCACCGCCAACGACCTGCCCGATGCCGTGCCGGAAGAAGTGAAGCAGGAGCGCCTGGCCCGCTTCATGGAGAAGCAGGCGCAGATTTCCGCCGCGCGTCTGGAAGCCAAGATCGGCACCGTGCAGCAGTGCCTGGTCGATGCCATCGAAGGCGATATCGCCGTGGCCCGTTCCAAGGCCGATGCCCCGGAGATCGACGGCCTGGTGCACATCCAGAACGCCGACCAGGTGCCGCTGCGCGTGGGCGAGTTCGTCGACGTGGAGATCACCGAGAGCGACGAGCACGACCTGTACGGTGACGCGCTGGCCAGCGCCACGCGTCCGGCGTTCGACCTCAAGGTGCTGTGACCGCAGCGACGGCCGCCGGCGGCGACGCAGGCGGCCCTCGTCGCTTCATCCCGCCGCCGCGTGCGGCGGTCGATGCGCGGGTGTTCGAGCATCCGCTGTTCGATGGCGTGCGCGGCTTTGCCGATCTGCTGGCGGGACCGGGTTGGCCGACCGTCGCCGCGCTGGATGCCCGGCTGGCCCTGCCTGGGCTGCAGCTGGTCGAGCAGGATGCCGCGCTGCTGGCCGATGGCCTGCACTACGAGGCCCGCATCGCCCAGGGCCGCCTCGCGACCCGCGCGGACAACTGGCACGACCTGTTCAATGCGCTGGTCTGGGCGGGTTTTCCCCGGCTCAAGCGCGTGCTCAATGCATGGCAGTGCCTGCATATCGCGGCGATGGCGCCCGGCCAGCGTAACCGCGCACAGGCCGCGCTGACCCAGTTCGATGAAACCGGCGTGGTCGTGCAGGTGCGCGATGCCGGCGTGCTGGCCGCATGGGACGCGCACGACTGGCACGCACTGTTCGATGCTTCGCACTGGCAGGGCGGTGGCATCGCTGTGGTGGCGGTGTTCGGCCATGCGCTGATGGAGCAGGCGCTGCTGCCGGGCCGGCTACTGGTCGGCAAGTGCGTGGTGGTGCAGGGCGATGGTGAGGCGGGATGCATCGAGACGGTCACCCGAGCCATCGACGAGGGCCGGGTGCTGGGCGATCCGCTGCAGCTGCGGCCGCTGCCGTTGGCCGGTATTCCCGGCTGGCATGAGGTGCAGGATGCCGCCTTCTACGGGAATGCGGATTATTTCCGCCCGCTGCGCCCCGGCCGCCAGTACCCGCCGCCGCTGCCGCTGCCGCTGCCTCTGCTTCGGTAGAGTCGACTGCTAGTCGACTGCTCTTCCTGCAGCCATGAAAATCCCGCGCTGCGCGCGATAGTCGACTAACAGTCGACTCCACCAACAGCGGCGCAGTCGACCGACCGTCGACGTTACGGCGCCGCGTATTCCACCCCGATCACCGCGAACGTGAACTGCCCACCGGGCAGCTCCACCGCGAACTCATCATCAATGCGTTTCTTCAGAAGCGCCCGCGCCAGCGGCGAGTCGATGCTGATCCAGCCCAGCCCGGCATCGGTCTCGTCCGGGCCGACGATGCGGTAGCGGCTGGTCTCGCCACTGTCCACGTTCTCCAGCTCCACCCACGCACCGAAGAACACCGCCTGCGGATCGGTCGGCGTGGTGTCGACCACGCGCAGCGATTCCAGGCGCTTGGTCAGGTAGCGCACGCGGCGGTCGATCTCGCCCAGCTGCTTCTTGCGGTAGGTGTACTCGGCATTCTCCGAACGGTCGCCTTCGGCAGCGGCCGCGGCCAGCGCCTTCACCACCTCGGGGCGGCGCACGCGCCACAGGTCATCCAGCTCGGCTTTCAACCGGGCGTGGCCGGCGGCAGTGATCAGGGCGGTGCTTTTTTCTGCGGGGGGACGCCAGCGGGACATGCAGTACGACTTCTTTTCAGGATGACGAATAGGGAGTGGGGTCGGAGCCCGGGGTCAGATCCCTTTCCAGCGGAAAGGGCTCTGACCCCGGCAATGGAAGATCAACGCTTGCCGCCGAAAATGCCACCGAGGATCCCGCGCACGATCTGGTTGCCCAGCTTGGTGCCGACCGTGCGCGTGGTCTGCTTGGCCATGGTTTCGATCATGCCCTGGCGGCGCTTGGTGCCGAAGATCGCGTCCTTGATCGACTGGCCGAAGCCGCCTTCCTGCGCCTCGTCCTGCTCGCGGCTGCGGGCGGCCGGGGCTGCGGCCTGCTCGGTGGCCTTCTGCGCGCGCTGGGTCAGCAGTTCGGCGGCCGATTCGCGGTTCACTGCGGTGTCGTAGCGGGTGCCGACCGGGCTGCCCGCACGCACCTGCGCGCGCTCGGCCTCGGTGATCGGCCCCATGCGGCAGCGCGGCGGGGCGATCATCGTCTGCTGCACCGGCATCGGCACGCCCTTGTCCTGCAGCGTGGACACCAGCGCTTCGCCGGTGCCGAGCTGGCTGAGGGCCTTGGCCACGTCCAGCTTCGGGTTCGGTACGAAGGTCTCGGCGGCGGTCTTCACCGCCTTCTGGTCGCGCGGGGTGAAGGCACGCAGCGCGTGCTGCACGCGGTTGCCGAGCTGGCCGAGGATGTTGCCCGGCACGTCGTCGGGGAACTGCGAGCAGAAGTACACGCCCACGCCCTTGGAGCGGATCAGCCGCACCACCTGCTCGATGCGCTGCACCAGCGAGGCCGGCGCGTCGTCGAACAGCAGGTGGGCCTCGTCGAAGATGAAGACCAGCTTGGGTTTGTCCAGGTCGCCCACTTCAGGCAGCTGCTCGAACAGTTCCGACAGCAGCCACAGCAGGAAGGTGGAATAGAGCTTGGGCTTGAGTACCAGCTGGTCGGCGGCGAGGATGCCGATCACGCCGCGTCCGTCGTGATTGACCCGCATGAGGTCGGCCAGTTCCACCGCCGGTTCGCCGAAGAAGCCTTCGCCGCCGTCCTGGGCCAAGCGCAGCACGGAGCGCTGGATGGCCGCGATCGACTGTGCGCTGACCAGGCCGTACTCGGTGGAGATGTCCTTGCGTTCCTCGGCCACCAGGCCCAGCAGGGCGCGCAGGTCGTCCATGTCCAGCAGCAGCAGGCCACGGTCGTCGGCCAGCTTGAAGACGATGTCGAGCACGCCCGCCTGGGTGTCGTTCAACTCCAGGATGCGCGCCAGCAGGGTCGGGCCCATCTCGCTGATGGTGGTGCGCACCGGGTGGCCGAGCTTGCCGTACAGATCCCAGAACACAGTGGGGCTGGCGGCCGGTGCGTAGTCGGCCACGCCGATCTCGGCGGCGCGCTGCAGCAGGGCATCGGCGCCGGTGCCGGGTACGGCCAGGCCGGACACATCGCCCTTCACATCGGCCAGGAACACCGGCACGCCCAGCCGCGAGAAGCCCTCGGCCAGGGTCATCAGGGTCACGGTCTTGCCGGTACCGGTGGCACCGGCCACCAGGCCATGGCGGTTGCCGAGTTTCGGCAGCAGGGTGACAGCCACATCGTCGGTGATGCCTTTGCCGAGCAGAATCGGATCCATGGTCCAGCCCTTGTGGTGAATGCGCCCAATGTTAACCGCCGAGGGTGGCGGGCCGACGGCCGGGTTGCCCGGACCTTGGCGGCACCGCTACTCTGCCTGCCTGTTTCGCACACAGTGCCACCAATGCCCGTTCCTGTCCTGATTTCCCGTGGTTGGCCGCTGCTGGCGCTCGCCGGCCTGGTATCCCTGGCGCCCGACGCCCATGCGCAGCGTGTTTCGGCGCGGGACCAGGCCAAGGCCGATGCGCTGCAGCAGCGCATGGCCACCGCCGAGAAACGCTACAGCGATGCCCTGCTGCTGGTCGCCAATGCCGACCCCAAGGGCAGCAACGAAGCCGATGCGGCGCTGGAGGACATGGAAGATGTCATCAGCGAATGCGTGAAGCAGAAGGGCTGCCAGATGAGCAACATGCTGGCCACCTACAAGCGCCTGCTGAAGCGTGATGCCGACGCGGCCGCCAGCGACGACGTGGCCGAAGAGGGCGGTGACCGCCTGGAGGCCGACCCGGACCACGTGGGCCCGCTGACCGCCGACGTGCCCGAGGCCGCCCGCGCCGCGGCGCTGCTTAACGACAAGCGCCACGCTTTCGACAACATGGTCGACTACAACCCGGCCGTGCAGGCGGGCATCCGCCGCTGGCTGACCGACATGCGCCCGGCTTTGCTGACGAGCTACGAGAACTACCAGAACCTGCGCGCGGTGATGTGGCCCGAGTGGGAAAAGCGCGGCCTGCCCGAGGCGCTGCTGTTCGGCATCATGGCCAAGGAATCCAATGGCCGCGTGCATGCGTCCTCGCGCGCTGGTGCGGCCGGTCTGATGCAGTTCATGCCGGCCACCGGTCGCCGCTTCGGCCTGGGCCCGGACGGCACCGGCTTCGATACCCGCTTCGACGCGCGCAGCGCCGCCGAAGCCAGCGCCAGCTACCTCAACGAGCGCCTGCGCGAACTGAACAACAACGTGGAAATGTCGGTGGCCGCCTACAACGGCGGTGAAGGCCGCGCCGCGCGCGTGTTCAAGCAGAGCGGCGGGCAGAGCTTCTGGACCGACAGCGTCTACAACCAGTTCCCCGGCGAGACCAAGGACTACGTGCCGATGGTGATCGCCGCGGCGTGGATCTTCCTGCACCCGCAGCAGTACGGCGTGGAGTTCCCGAAGATCAGCGCGCAGCCAGCCACCCTGCGCCTGGCCAAGTCGACCACCATCTACGAGCTGACCATCTGCCTGGGCAGCCACGGCACACGTGACGGCTACATGCGCGCGCTGCGCAACCTCAACCCGCGCTATGAAGCCGATGGCTGGATTCCGGCTGGCACGCTGATCAACGCCACCACCCGCATCACCAGCCTGTACCAGCGCAACTGCGTCAGCGGCCCGCGCGCGGACCTGGCCCGCACCCTGATCACCGCCGATCTGAACGCGGCCATCGTGCGCCCGACCGCCGCCAGCTACACCGGCAGCGTGGCCGTGGGCGGCGTGGTGCCGCTGGCCGACCCGAACGCCAGCGCCACGGTGCCGACCGCACCGACCGCGCCGGTTGCCGCGCCGCGCCCGGCGGCGCCCAAGGCCAAGCCTGCCAAGACCTACAAGGTCGGCAAGGGCGACACCCTGGGCCGCATTGCGGCGAAATTCCAGTGCGAAGTGCCTACCCTGGCGCGCGCCAACGGCCTGAAGGCCCCCAGCTACAGCCTGCGCCCCGGCAAGGTGCTGAAGCTGCAGGGCTGCGACAAGTAACCGAACCGGAAGAGAGCCATGGACCTGGAAGCAACCCGCGATCTGTTCGCCAACCTGCGCGAGAACACCGACTGGGATCTCGCCACGCCCTTGCTGTGGGGCTACTACTTCGTGCATTCCACCCCGGACCGCCTGCAGGCACTGGCAACCACCCTGGAAGCCCAGGGCTATGCGGTGGTGGAACTGTTCGAGCAGGAGCCGGAAGAAGGCGGCGCACCCTTCCACGTGCTGCACGTGGAGCGCGTGGAGATCCACGACGAAGCCTCGCTGGACCTGCGCAACCAGGAACTGGCCGCCCTGGCCAGCCAGACCGGCGTGGAAGACTACGACGGCGTCGACGTCGGCCCGGCCCCGACCCTGCAGTGAATCCATCCACGCACGGCGTGGATCTACCTAGGCGGTAGTGCCGGCCGCTGGCCGGCATCCCGGTGAATCCATTCGACCTGGTAGTGCCGGCCGCTGGCCGGCATTGCGGTGAATCGATACCGCCAGGTCAGCGCAGCTTCGCCAGCGCCTGACCCAGTTGCACAGGGTGCTCGGCATCCAGATGCGGGGCGAACTCGGCCACGCCCGGCGGCAGCAGCACGATCACGGTCGAGCCATAGTTGAAGCGTGCCATTTCGGCGAAACGCTCCAGCCTGATGCCCTGGCCGCGATAATCCTTGCGGGTGATGCGGTCGCCATAATGCGGAATCTCTTCGCCGCTCCACACCGTTTCCACGCCGGACACCAGCAGCGCACCGACCATCACACTGACCATCGGGCCAAAGCTGGTATCGAAGTGGCAGACCAGGCGTTCGTTGCGGGCGAACAGGCGCGGCACGCCGTTCACCGCGGCCGGGCCGACACTGAACAGCCGGCCGGGCACGTGCACGGTCTCGCGCAGGGTGCCGGTCCAGGGCATGTGCACACGGTGGTAGTCACGCGGGGACAGGTACACCGTGGCGTACAGGCCGTCGTTGTACGGCTTGGCGTCCTCGTCGCTGCCCAGCAGTTCGGCGGCGGTGAAGGACTGGCCCTTGGCCTGGAAAATGCGGCCGGCCTCGATCTTCCCCAGCTGGCTGATGCGGCCGTCGGCCGGCATCACCAGGCTGCGCGGATCGGCATCGGCCACGCGAGCGCCCGGCTTCAGGGCGCGGGTGAAGAACTGGTTGAAGGTCGGGTAGCTGCGCGGGTCCGGGTTGGCCGCTTCGTCCAGGTTGACGTTGAACTTGCGGGTGACGGTGTCGATCAGCCAGCGCGACACGCGCGGGTCGTCCGAGTACGCCAGCGAGCGCGCCATCGAGGACAGCAGGCGGTGGGGCAGGGCGTACGTCAGGGCGGTGATCAGGCTCATGGGGCGGATTTCTCGGTCAGCTTCTGCAGGTCGCGGGCGATGGCCGGCGCATTGAACGGGGGCCGCACCAGGCCGGCAAGGCGGCCCTGCGGGTCGAGTACGGCCAGGCTGGCCGAGTGCTCGACGGTGTAATCCTCGGGATTCTCGTCGAAATGCTTGCCCGGCACCTTCTGGAACACGAAGCCCAGCGAGGTGGCGAAGCGCTCCAGCGAGGGGATGTCGGCGGTGGCGGCCAGGGTGTCCTTGTGGAAGCCGTGCACGTACTCGCCCAGGCGGATGGCGTTGTCACGGTCCGGGTCGACCGACACGAACAGCACGCGTGGGCGCAGCGTGTCGGGCAGGGCTTCCCACTGCTTCTGCGCACCGGCCAGCTCGGCCAGGGTGGTGGGGCAGACGTCCGGGCAGAAGGTGAAACCGAGGAACACCAAGGTCCAGTGGCCCTTCAGCTCGCCGGGGATGAGCCGGGTACCGTCGGACTGGGCCAGGTTGAAATCGGGCAGCTCGCGGGTGTGCGGGTACAGGGTGATCGCTTCGGTGGCCGGCTGGCTGGCCGGCGGCTTCGGCGCGAACACCTGCTGCGCGGCCAGCAGGCCCAGGCCCGCCGCCAGGGCGATCAGCAGGATGATGCCGACGTTGCGATTGAACATGGGAGCCCCCGCAGGAAGTAATCCCCATCATACCGGCTGCAGCCTGATCGTTTCCGTCGCAACGGATGCCGCCGCGGGCGCCAGCCTCTATAATCGTGGGCCACTTTGCCCGCAGTACCGCCATGACCGCTGAAACGGCCGCCGAACTCCACACGATCATCGACCTGATCCGCTACGGCACCAGCCGTTTCAACGAAGCCGGGCTGACCTTCGGGCACAGCTACGACAATGCCCTGGACGAGGCCACCCAGCTGGTGCTGCACAGCCTGCACCTGCCGCACGACCTCGGCCCGGCCTACGGCCAGGCCCGCCTGCTGCAGGCCGAGAAGGTCCGCGTGCTGGAACTGTTCCAGCGCCGCATTGACGAGCGCGTCCCGGCCGCCTACCTGACCGGTGAAGCCTGGTTCGCCGGCCTCAGCTTCAAGAGCGATTCGCGCGCCCTGGTGCCGCGCTCGCCGATCGCCGAGCTGATCGAGTGCGGCTTCGAGCCGTGGCTGGCCGGCCGTGACGTCAGCCGTGCGCTGGACCTGTGCACCGGTTCGGGCTGCATCGCCATCGCCATGGGCCACTACTACCCGAACTGGGAAGTGGACGGCGTCGACCTGAGCGATGACGCGCTGTCGCTGGCCGAAGAGAACAAGGAACGCCTGCAGGCGCACAACGTGACCCTGCTGAAGTCGGACCTGTTCAACGGCCTGACCGGCCGCCACTACGACCTGATCGTCACCAACCCGCCGTACGTCACCAACGACGAGACCGATGCCCTGCCGCAGGAATATTCCTACGAGCCGGAGATGGGCCTGCGTGCCGGCGACGACGGTCTGGACCTGGTGCTGAAGATCCTGCGCGACGCCCCGCTGCACCTGAGCGAGGACGGCCTGCTGATCTGCGAAGTGGGTGAATCCGAGCAGCACCTGATCAAGCTGCTGCCGGAAGTCGACTTCGCCTGGGTGGAGTTCAAGGTCGGCCAGATGGGCATCTTCGCGGTCGAATGCCGCGAGCTGATCGCCCACAGCGCACGCATCACCGAACTGGCGGCGCAGCGCCCGTGAGTTCCAATTCGTTCGGCAAGCTGTTCACCGTCACCACGTTCGGCGAGTCGCACGGGCCGGCCATCGGCTGCGTGATCGACGGTTGCCCGCCGGGGCTGGCGCTGGATGCGGCCGAATTCACCCACGACCTGCAGCGTCGCGCCACCGGCAAGAGCCGGCACACCTCGGCGCGCCGCGAGGCCGACGAGGTCGAGATCCTTTCCGGCGTGTACGAGGGCCTGACCACCGGCACCCCGATCGCGCTGCTGATCCGCAACACCGACCAGCGCAGCAAGGATTACGCGAACATCGGCCAGCAGTTCCGGCCGGGCCATGCCGACTACAGCTACTGGCACAAGTACGGCATCCGCGACCCGCGCGGTGGCGGCCGTTCCTCGGCCCGCGAGACCACCATGCGCGTCGCTGCCGGCGTGGTCGCCAAGAAGTGGCTGGCCGAGCGCTTCGGGGTGACCGTGCGCGGCTACCTGTCGCAGCTGGGCGAGATCCGTCCGGCCGGGTTCGACTGGTCGGCGGTGGAAGACAACCCGTTCTTCTGGCCGCACGCCGAACAGGTGCCCGAGCTGGAGGCGTACATGGATGCGCTGCGCAAGTCCGGTGATTCGGTCGGTGCGCGCGTGGACGTGGTGGCCGACAACGTGCCGCCGGGCTGGGGCGAGCCGATCTACGGCAAGCTCGACGGCGACCTCGCCGCCGCGCTGATGAGCATCAACGCAGTGAAGGGCGTGGAGATCGGCGATGGTTTCGCCAGCGCCGCGCAGAAGGGCACCGAACACCGTGACCTGCTGACCCCGCAGGGCTTCGCCAGCAACCATGCCGGCGGCATCCTCGGTGGCATTTCCACCGGCCAGCCGGTGGTCGCGTCCATCGTCCTCAAGCCCACCTCCAGTCTGCGCCTGCCGGGCCCGTCGCTGGATACCGAGGGCAACGTGGTCGAAGTGGTCACCACCGGCCGCCACGACCCGTGCGTCGGCATCCGTGCCACCCCCATCGCCGAGGCGATGATGGCCCTGGTGCTGATGGACCAGGCCCTGCGCCACCGCGCCCAGTGCGGTGACGTCGGCACCATCACCCCGCGCATTCCCGGGCAGATCGATGGCTGATACCCGGCCGACGGTGTGGGTGAGCCAGCCGCTGATCGACGCGGCCATCGCGCCGCTGCGCGATCGCGTGCAGCTGCTGGCCACCGACACCGTCACCGCCTGGTCGCCGCAGCAGATCGCCCAGCGCCTGGCCTCGGTCGACGGCGCGATCATCACCCTCAACGAGCGCATCGGCGCGGCCCAGGTGGCCGATGCCGCGCAGCTGCAGGTGATCGCCAACGTAGGCGTCGGCTACAACAACCTGGATGTCGACGCGCTGAGCGCGGCCGGCATCCTCGCCAGCAACACCCCGGACGTGCTCACCGAGACCACGGCCGACCTCGGTTTCGCCCTGCTGATGGCCACCGCGCGCCGCATCACCGAATCCGAGCGCTGGCTGCGTGAAGGGCAGTGGGGGCAATGGTCGTTCCAGACCATGCTCGGTGCCGACATCCATGGCAGCACGCTGGGCATCCTCGGCATGGGCCGCATCGGCCAGGGCGTGGCCCGCCGTGGCGCGCTCGGCTTCGGCATGAAGGTGCTGTACCACAACCGTTCGCGGCTGCCGGCCGAGACCGAAGCTGCGCTCGGCGCGACCTACGTGGATCTGGACACGCTGCTGGCGCAGTCCGACCACCTGGTCACCGTGCTGCCGTACACCCCGGCCTCGCACCACATCATCGATGCGGCCGCGCTGGCCAAGATGAAGCCGTCGGCCACGCTGGTGAACATCGCCCGCGGCGGCATCGTCGACGAACTGGCCCTGGCCGATGCGCTGGCCCATGGCCGCCTGGCCGCCGCCGGCCTGGATGTCTACGAAGGCGAACCGAAGGTGCGCCCGGAACTGCTGGCGCTGCGCAACGTGGTGCTGACCCCGCATATCGGCAGCGCCTCGCTGGGCACCCGTACCGCCATGGTGCAGCTGGCCGTGGACAACCTGCTGGCCGGCCTCGGCCTGGCTGGCGAAGCGGCGCGCATGCCGAGCGCGATCAACGCCGACGCGGCCCTCGCCGCGCGTGCCGTGCTGGGCAAAAAAACCGGGAAACGATAGGGAACCTCTGCGCGCCCCGCCTGAGGAGGTTCCCCGAACCCAGCTGTCGTGCGTGAGTTTTCCCCCTTCCCGTTTTCGTGAGAGTTCCCCCATGAGCAATGCACAACGCAGCTTCCACGTCGCCATCGTCGGTGCCACCGGCGCCGTCGGCGAAACCATGCTGGCCATCCTGGCCGAGCGCAACTTCCCGGTTGGTACCCTGAGCCTGCTCGCTTCCGAGCGCTCGGCCGGCGGCGAAGTCGAGTTCGAAGGCCAGAAGGTGAAGATCCAGGACCTGGCCACCTTCGATCCCAGCGGCGTGGAGATCGCCCTGTTCTCGGCCGGTGGCAGCGTCTCCAAGGAGTACGCGCCGAAGTTCGCCGCCGCCGGTGCGGTGGTGATCGACAACTCCTCGGCCTTCCGTTACGACGATGACGTGCCGCTGGTGGTGTCCGAGGTCAACCCGGACCAGGTCGGCAACCGTCCGCGCGGCATCATCGCCAACCCGAACTGCTCGACCATGCAGATGCTGGTGGCGCTGGCGCCGCTGCACCGCAAGTACGGCATCGAGCGCATCAACGTGTCCACCTACCAGTCGGTGTCCGGCGGCGGCCGTTCGGCGATGGAAGAGCTGGGCAAGCAGACTGGCCAGCTGCTGAGCTTCCAGGAGATCGATCCGCAGCGCTTCCCGGTGCAGATCGCCTTCAACCTGATCCCGCACATCGACGACTTCCAGGACAACGGCTTCACCAAGGAAGAAATGAAGCTGGTCTGGGAAACCCGCAAGATCCTCGGCGACGACAGCATCCTGGTGAACCCGACCGCCGTGCGCGTGCCGGTGTTCTACGGCCACTCCGAATCGGTGGCGATCGAGACCCGCGACAAGGTGACCGTCGCCGAAGCGCGCGCGCTGCTGGAACAGTCGCCGGGCGTGGAAGTGGTGGACCGCCATGAAGCCGGTGGCTACCCGACCCCGGTCACCCATGCCTCGGGCACCGATGCGGTGTACGTCGGCCGCATCCGTGAAGACCTGTCGCACCCGCGCGGCCTGAACCTGTGGATCGTCTCGGACAACGTGCGCAAGGGCGCGGCATTGAATGCCGTGCAGCTGGCCGAGCTGGTCGCCGCCGAACAGCGCTGATCCCTCGCTGTTGCTTCACCGGTAGTGGCGCGGGGGGGGGGGGGGGGCCGCGCGGGGGCGGGACGCCGCGCGGCCCCGCCGCCGGGGCGGGCGGGGGGGGGGGGGGGGGGGTATCCACGCCATGCGTGGATGAGGGACGCCGCGAGGAATCGTAGATCCACGCCATGCGTGGATGAGGGACGCCGCGAGGAATCGTAGATCCACGCCATGCGTGGAT
>NZ_JBRRCR010000024.1:0-58583 GCF_056759115.1 Stenotrophomonas sp. STEN087
GCCTGCTCAACCGCACCACGCTTGAACTCGGCACTGAACTTCCTACGCTTTGACATGAACACTCCTCATGGCCTGGATCGGCCTTCTTGTAAGTGTCCGTGAAAACGGGGGGTGAACCCATTTGCCAGTGCTCGGTCACCGTCCCGTCTGCTGCCTTGGTCCGGTTCAAAATCAACTGCTGTAGCGGGTCGCCACCGGTCATGCGCCTGAGCAGCGCGTCGATGTCCTCTTCCTTGATTGCCATGTGCCGCTCCCTCAATACCTCGAAGGCTTGAGAATACCGCGCCGCCAGTTGCAGGGCGCGCAGTTGGGCCACGGCCAGCTCCGAGGTGCGCAGGGTGCGTTTGAAGATGCGTCGGCCAACCATGGCCTGTAGATCGGTGGGGACCCGTTGCCGGAAAGACCAGAGCCCAGAGGGCGCGCGAACAAGGTGATGTGGGATGCGCATCGAGAGATGTGTCCCGATTTGTGTCCCGCCGAAGGTCACCCCAGAAAAGCAAAAACCCCTGCGTAAACAGGGGTTTGCGTAATCTGGCGGAGAGAGGGGGATTCGAACCCCCGAAGCGCGGTTTAGACGCTTACACACTTTCCAGGCGTGCTCCTTCAACCACTCGGACACCTCTCCGGATCCCTGCCATCGGCAAACGCCTCAGCAGGGGCGCAGATTCTAGCGGGCGGCGCGGCAGTACACAAGCACCCCCAGTCATCGATGTGCAGTGGGTGTGTCGAAGGCGAGGGGGCTGGACAGGCATGGCACAATGGAGCATCCGATGGAAGACGGTGGCCTGATGTCCTATCTCGTGCTTGCCCGCAAGTGGCGTCCGAAGCGTTTTGCCGAGCTGGTGGGCCAGGAACACGTGGTCCGTGCGCTCAGCAACGCGCTGGACAGCGGCCGGGTCCACCACGCGTTCCTGTTCACCGGTACCCGCGGCGTGGGCAAGACCACCATCGCGCGCATCTTCGCCAAATCGCTGAACTGCGAGCAGGGCACCAGCGCCGACCCGTGCGGCCAGTGTGCGGCCTGCCTGGACATCGACGCCGGCCGCTACATCGACCTGCTGGAAATCGATGCCGCGTCCAACACCGGCGTGGATGACGTGCGCGAGGTGATCGAGAACGCGCAGTACATGCCCTCGCGTGGCAAGTACAAGGTCTACCTGATCGACGAAGTGCACATGCTCTCCAAGGCGGCGTTCAATGCGCTGCTGAAGACGCTGGAAGAGCCGCCGGAGCACGTGAAGTTCCTGCTGGCCACCACCGATCCGCAGAAGCTGCCGGTCACCGTGCTCAGCCGCTGCCTGCAGTTCAACCTCAAGCGCCTGGACGAGGACCAGATCCAGGGGCAGATGACCCGCATCCTCGCCGCCGAGGATATCGAGGCCGACGGCAGCGCCATCGTGCAGCTGGCCAAGGCCGCCGACGGCAGCCTGCGCGACGGCCTGTCGCTGCTGGACCAGGCGATCGCCTATGCCGGCGGCGCGCTGCGCGAGGACGTGGTGCGCACCATGCTGGGCACGGTCGACCGTACCCAGGTGGCGGCCATGCTCGACGCGTTGGCCGAGGGCGATGGCCCGCGCCTGCTGCAGGTCGTGGCCGCGCTGGCCGAGTTCTCGCCGGACTGGAGTGGCGTGCTGGAAGCGCTGGCCGAAGGCCTGCACCGCATCCAGGTGCAGCAGCTGGTGCCCGGCGCCGCCGCCCCGGTCGAAGGCCTGGACGCTGCCGCGTTTGCCGAGCGCCTGCGCGCGGAAGTGGTGCAGCTCTGGTACCAGATGGCCCTGAACGGCCGTCGCGACCTGCCGCTGGCGCCGAGCCCGCGTGCCGGCTTCGAAATGGCGGTGCTGCGCATGCTGGCGTTCCGCCCGGCCGCCGCGGTGCCGCCGGTGCCGAAGTCGGTCGAAGGTGCGACGGGTGGTGCTGCGGGCGGCAACGCCGGCGGTGGCCATGCCGCCGGTGCCGGCAGCAACGACGCCGCACCTGTGGCTGCAGCCGCGGCGGCGAGTCCGTCGGCGGTGGCCGACGTGGCTGCCCCGATGCAGGCTGCGCCGCGAGAGCCCGAACCTGAGCCTGAGCCGGCCCCGCAACCGGAGCCGGAGCCGACCCCGGAGCCTGAACCGGTTCCGGTGGAAGAACCCGTGTCGCCGCCGCCGGTGAAGGCCGAAGCGGCGCCGCAGGTGGCCGAGGCGGATGATCTGCCGCCGTGGGCCACCGACGAAGCCGACGCGCGTGATCAGGCGCTGGCGGCGGAAATGGACGTGCCGGTCGCGATGGCGACGCCGGAGGCGGCCATGGTCGCCCCGTGGCAGGAACCGCCGGCCCCGGTGGCCGTGGCGGCCGAGCCGGAGCGCGCGTTCCATGCCGAGGGCATCGAGATCGCCCCGGCCGCGCCGGTGGCAACGCCGGCGCCAGCAGCGCATCAGGGCAGCATTTCCGACCTGGCCAGCGCCGAAGACTGGCTGGACCTGGTGGCCAACAGCGGCCTCAGCGGTCCTTCGCGGCAGCTGGCGGCCAACGCGGCCTTCATCAGCTGCCAGGGCGGCACCTTGAAACTGGGCCTTTCGCCCGGATTTGAGTACCTGCGTTCCGAACGCGCGCTGTCCGCCCTGGGCGACATGCTGGAAAAGGCCCTGGGCCAGGCGCCGAGGATCGTGGTCGAGACCGTGGAAACCGAGCAGGTCCCGGCCGAGACCCTGCACCAGCGTGCCGACCGCCAGCGTGGCGAGCGGCAACAGGCCGCCGAGGCCATTTTCATGGACGATCCGGAAGTGCAGCTGCTGATCCAGCAGCATGGCGCCCGGGTTGTTTCCGACTCCATCCGTTCTTTTGACGAGTAAGACACTATGCGCGGCAACATCGCCCAACTGATGCAGCAGGCCCAGAAGATGCAGGAAAACCTGCAGAAGGCCCAGGAAGAAATCGCCAAGATCGAAGTGACCGGCAGCGCCGGTGGCGGCATGGTCAGCGTGACCCTGACCGGCGCCAAGGAATGCCGCAAGGTGCGCATCGATCCGTCGCTGACCAGCGACCCGGAAATGCTGGAAGACCTGATCGCCGCGGCCTTCAACGACGCCTCGAACAAGATCGATGCCGAGTCGAAGTCGAAGATGGGTTCGGCCACTGCCGGCATGCAGCTGCCGCCGGGCATGAAGCTGCCGTTCTGATGTCCAGCGTGGCGCCCGCGCAAGCGGGTGCCACGGACCCCGTAGAGTCGAGCGTGCTCGACGCAATGAAAGCCTGCCGCCGTGTCCGCACCCCTGCTTGAACAATTGATCGATGCACTGCGGGTGCTGCCTGGCGTTGGCCAGAAGACCGCGCAGCGCATGGCCTACCACCTGCTCGAACGCGAGCGTGAAGGTGGGCAGCGGTTGGCCGAGGCGCTGGCGCTGGCGGTCGAACGCATCGGCCATTGCGCGCAGTGCCGCGATTTCAGCGAAACCGAGCTGTGCCCGACCTGTGCCAACAACAGTCGCGAGCGCAGCCAGCTGTGCGTGGTCGAGTCACCGGCTGATCGCCTGGCCATCGAAAATGCCACCGGCTTCCGCGGCGTCTACTTCGTGCTGCAGGGCCGTCTGTCGCCGCTCGATGGCGTGGGCCCGCGCGAACTGGGCCTGGAGCAGCTGGAACAGCGGCTGGCGCAGGGCGAAGTGCAGGAACTGATCATCGCCACCAGCGCCACCGTTGAAGGCGAAGCGACTGCGCACTACCTGGCCCAGCTGGCGCGTGCGCGCCAGGTGCAGCCGAGCCGTCTGGCGCAGGGCCTGCCGCTGGGCGGTGAACTGGAATATGTCGATCGCGGCACGCTGTCGCATGCCTTCGGGACGCGCAGCGAATTCCGCGACTGACCGCGGCCGCGCGTGGCGTGGCCGGCCTACAATGCGGAAGACATCCCGCCGAGGCCGACCATGACCACCGAAACCCTCTTCAGCAAGATCATCCGTCGCGAGATCCCGGCCACCATCGTCTACGAGGATGACGAGGTGCTGGGCTTCAAGGACATCGCACCGCAGGCGCCGGTGCACGTGCTGTTCATTCCGAAGAACGAGATCATCCCGACCCTGGACGACCTGCAGCCGTCGCAGGCGCACCTGATCGGCAAGCTCGCCCTGGCAGCAGCCGCGTATGCGCGCAGCGAAGGCTTCGCCGAGGATGGCTACCGCATCGTGATGAACTGCCGCGAAGATGCCGGGCAGACCGTGTTCCACATCCACATGCATCTGTTGGCCGGTGCGCCGCTGGGCCATTTCGGTACGCCGGGGCGTTGAGGCAACGGCAGCCATGGCTTCCGTGCCGACCAACGGTCGGCACCCACCGTGGATGGCGGTCGGCACCCACCGTGGATGGTGCACCAGCAAAAAGGCCGCCCGAGAGCGGCCTTTTGCGTCACGCGGGACGTGGCAGGTTTACCACCAGCCCCAGCCGCGGTAACCGCCCCAGTACGGGCCCCACGGACCCGGGCCCCACGGGCTGTACGGGTAGGGCACGACATCGACCTGACGCTGTTCCGGCCACAGGTAGATGACGTCGGCCGCCAGCTTGGGCAGGCGGTAGTCGTACTCGCCAATGCGGGTGTTGGCGTAGCCGTCGATCTTGCCGATGAAGGTCACGTCGCGACCGGCCTCGAACACCGCCGGATCATAGAAGCCGGCACGGCAGGCGATGAAGCGGCCGTCGCTGGCGTCGGACGAGGTCTGGTTCGGGCGGCCGCTGCCATTGAGCGGGCGCGAGATGATCTGGAAGCAGGTCTCGCCCTGGCCGGGCTGGGTTTCGATGATGCGGCCACCCCAGCGAACGGGGGTGCCCACCTGCTGGGTGGCAACCGAGTCGCGCGGGGAAACCACGCTGAACTGACCCTGCAGCGGCTTGGGGGCCGTGGCGCAGGCCGACAGGGCCAGGGCGGCCACGGCGGTGAGAAGGAACTTGGTGTTCATGAAGTAGCTCCGGAAGTCGGGCGATGCCTGCGCAGGTCCCGCAATAATGGGGCGAGCTCGGTACGAGTGCCAGCGTAGCGCGCTTCGGCGAAACGCTGGCTGAGTGCGATGAGGGCAGGATCGGGGCGCTGGGCATGGACCCGCTGGGCCCAGGCCAGGGCGGGTTCGTGCGGCTCGCGGGCCAGCCCCAGCCGTGCGTAGCGGCGGCCCAGCCGGTGCCAGGCGCGCAGCAGCGGGTCGCGCTCGCGTTCGCCACGGGCCAGCAGCCAGGCCATCCAGCCCATCGCCAGCAGGGCGGTGGCCACGAAGCCGGCCAGCAGCTGGCCGGGCTTCAGCTCATCCAGGCCCAGCGGCTGCAGCAGCTGCTGCTGGCGGCGCGCGTCGAAGGACAGCACCAGGTCGTTCCAGCCACGGCGCAGCCAATCGCCGATCTGACCGGCCTGCAGCCAGCGCTGCTGCAGGTCGAGGTCGGCGCCGGCCGGCAGCCGGTCTTCCAGCGTGTCGAGGATGCGCTCGGGTGCCACTGCCGCGGTCGGGTCCACCCGCACCCAGCCACGCTGGGGCAGCCAGACTTCGGCCCAGGCGTGGGCGTCCATGCGCCGCACGACCCAGTAGTTGCCGAGCCGGTTGCGGGTGCCGCCGGCAAAGCCGGTCACCACGCGCGCGGGAATGCCGGCGTTGCGCATCAGCACCACGAAGGCCGAACTGAAGTGCTGGCAGAAGCCGGCCTTGTAGTCGAACAGGAACGCGTCCACCGGGTCGCGCCCGGCCGCTGGGGTGTCCAGCGTGTAGGAGAAATCCGCGGTGATCCAGTCCAGGGCGCGGCGGACGACGGCGGCATCGTCGTCGCCGGCTTCCTGCCGCCATTGCCGGGCCAGCGCTGCCGTGCGCGGGTTGAAGTTGGCCGGCAGCTGCAGCGCCGCACGCCGCTGGTAGGGCGAGAGCTCGGCATCGAAGCGCGTCGCCGGTGCCGAGTGCAGGCGCCAGCGGGTCAGTGCGGAGAGCGGGCGCTGGCTGGCCAGGCTCATCTCAGAGTTGAGCGCGGTGCCTTCCGGGGCAGCCGTGGGCAGGTCCAGCGCCACCAGCAGGCGGCGGTCGGTGGGCTCGTAGTCGATCTGGTAGTCCCAGCCCGGGCCTTCGTGGGTCACCTGCGCTGGTCGGCGGTAGTCGGTGTTGCGGTCACGCGTCCAGACGTGGCCATCGAAGCGGGTCAGCACCGGACCACGCCAGTAGCGCTGCTCCGGCTGCGGCACGGGGCCGAAGAACTGCACGCGCAGTGCCGGGGTGTCATCGGCCATCAGGTCCAGCCACTTGTCCGGCTCCATCGAGTCGGACAGGCCGGGGGTACCGACCGCGCGTTCGGGCACGCCCCACAGCGGCGAGGACAGCCGCGGGAACAGCCAGAAGCAGGCCAGGGCCAGGGGCAGGCCGATCAACAGCAGGCGGCCGACGCCGCGCAGCTGGCCGGGCAGGGGCAGCGCCGCGCTGCGGCCTTCGTTGTGGGCCAGCCGCTGCAGGGCGAGCAGGCTGCTGATGCCGGCCAGTGCGGCCAGCAGCGTGGTCAGGGGCCCCTGGTCGAGCAGGAAGGCGGCAAACGGGCCGAACAGGGCGAAGCCGAGCAGGCTGCGTGCATCACGCACGCTGCGCAGTTCGCTGGATTTGATCGCCAGCATCGCTGCCAGCAGTGCGCAGCCGGTATCGCGCCCGGGCCGCACCGCGCCCATCTGCCAGACGATGGCGCCCAGCATGGCCAGCACCAGCAGCAGGCGCACCGGCATCGGCAGCACGCCTCGCAGCGACAACGCAGCGGTCGCCAGGCCGGCCACCGCGATCAGCGCGGCCAGCGCGCTGGGCAGCTGCAGCAGCAGCGGCAGCAGCGCCAGCGCGGCGCTGGCCAGGGTCCAGTTGCGCGCGTTGCGGTCCAGCAGGGGGGCGGGCTCAGTCATGGGGCATCAGCGCCAGTGCGCGCAGGCACGCATGATGGTGGCTCGCGCCCTGGCCGGGGCCGAGCGCGGGCTGCGAGGGCAGCAGCAGGGTGTAGCGTCGGCCTTCGCGCTCGGCGCTGTCGACCCAGCGCGCCAGGCGCGAGATGCGCGCTTCCGTCGGCAGGGTGGAGAGCGCGCGCCAATCCAGCACCACTTCGATGCCGACCGGCTTTTCGTATTCGCGCACCAGCAGCGTGTCGCGGCGTGCCGAATGCTTCCAGGCGATGCTGCGCGGCGGGTCGCCTGCGCGATAGGGGCGCAGCTGGTGCAGCTCCTCGCCGCTGGCGTGGGCGCGGGTGTGCAGCAGGTCGCTGCCCTGTTCGGGCAATGACGGCGCCACAGCCTCGGCCACCGGGTGCACCAGCAGCGGTTGTTCCGGCCACACCCAGGACCACGCGCGCACCAGGCCCAGCGGCTGGGTGCTGGACAGGCGGATGCGCGGAAGGTCGAGCCAGCCGCGCCGCTCGGTGGGCACGTCCAGCTCCACTTCACCACGGCCCTGTGCGGGCAGGTCGGTCCAGGCCTGGCTGTCGCCGACCTGCAGTTCCAGACCGTGGCGTGGCCGCGGGTCGCGCAGCGACAGGTCGACGCGCAGGCGCAGCGGCTGGCCCGCCGGCACCGGCTCGGCCGAGATGGCGTCGATCTGCACGCCCGACAGCTGCAGGTGGGCGGCGATGGCGCTGGCGATGGCGGCCGCCGCCAGCAGCAGGGCCAGCAGCATGGCCGGGTTGTTGTTGTAGTTCAGCGCGCCCAGCAGCATCGCCGACAGCAGCAGGGCCACGAACAGGCCGAAGCGCGTGGGCAGCACGTAGATGCGCCGGCGGTCGAGCCGCTGCGGCAGGGCTTCGGGCGTGCGCGGACGCGCCAGGCGAAGCAGGCGTGAGCCGCGTGCGGGCATCCTCAATCCACCGCGACGGTCTGCAGGATGGCGCGCGCCAGCGCCGGACCCGTGCTCGATTCGGACTCGCCCACCAGACGGTGGCCGGCCACGGCGACGAACAGGGTCTGCACGTCTTCGGGTACCACGTGGCCGCGGCCGAGCAGCAGCGCGTGGGCCTTGGCTGCGCGCAGCAGGGCCAGGCCGGCACGTGGCGACAGACCCACGCGCACGCCGGCATGCTGGCGGCTGCGGGTCAGCAGGGCCTGCACGTAGTCCACGAGCGCGTCGCTGACGTGGATCTGGCCGACCGCTTCACGCAGCTGACGCACCTGGTTGTCATCCAGCTGCGGCACGGCGCGCGCGATCAGATCGCGGCGGTCGGTGCCGCGCAGCAGCTCGCGTTCGGCCTGCGGGCTGGGGTAGCCCATCGCCAGCCGCAGCAGGAAGCGGTCCAGCTGCGAATCGGGCAGCGGGAACGTACCGGACAGATCGACCGGATTCTGCGTGGCGATCACGAAGAACGGGTCGGGCAGCGGATGGGTCTGCCCGTCCAGCGTCACCTGCTGTTCGGCCATCGCTTCCAGCAAGGCGCTCTGCGTGCGTGGCGGTGCGCGGTTGATCTCATCGGCCAGCAGCACGTGCGAGAACACCGGGCCGGGATGGAACTGGAACTGGCGCGTGCCGGCGTCATACACCGATACGCCGAGCACATCGGCCGGCAGCAGGTCGGAGGTGAACTGCACGCGCTGGAAGCTCAGCCCCAGGCTGCTGGCCAGTGCATGGGCCAGCGTGGTCTTGCCCAGGCCTGGCAGATCTTCGATGAGCAGATGGCCACCGGACAGCAGGGCGACGAAAGCCAGCCTGACTTCCGGCACCTTGCCGAGCACCAGGGCATTGACCTGATCCTGTGCCTCCCGCAGGGCCTGGCGCAGTTGATCGGTTAGCATGCTGGGCATGGGGGACGGAGCTGGCATGTTCGTCTCACGTTCGGGAACCATTCGATTCTATCCATAGAGCAATGCAGGGCGAACAGCGCGCACGTACGATTTTTCTCTGGTTATGGACGCTGGTCACAGCGGCCAAGCTGCTCGTGGCCGCGCGTCTGCCCCTGTTCGTGGACGAGGCGTTCTATTGGCAGGAAGGCCAGCACCTGGCGGCGGCGTACTCCGACCTGCCGGGATTGACCGCGTGGCTGGCGCGCGTGGGCGTGGAAATCGGCGGCCAGCACGTGCTGGCACTGCGTCTGCCGTTCCTGGCCATCGGCGCACTGCTGCCGTTGCTGGTCGCGCGTGTCGCCACGCGCTGGTTCGGCAACGTGGCCGGCTGGCAGGCGGGCAGCCTGACCCTGCTGATGCCGTTGTCGGCCACGCTGGGCCTGTTGGCCGTGCCCGATGTGCCGATGGCACTGGCTGCGGTGCTGTGCCTCGATGCCGGTGCACGCCTGCTGCGCAGCGTCGATGCGTCGTCCGCGATCAAGCTGGGCCTGGGCCTGCTGATCGGTGCGCTCAGCCACTACCGCTTCATTGGCGTGATCGGTGTCGGCTTCATCGCGCTGCTGGTGTTGCCGCAGGGACGGCGCATGCTGGCTGATCCGCGCGTGTGGGTGGCGCTGGCAGTGGGTGTATTGGCGTGGTTGCCGCTGCTGGCGTGGAATGCCGACAACCATGATGCCGGCCTGAAATTCCAGGTGGTCGAGCGCCATCCCTGGGCGTTTGAATGGCGCGGGATGTGGTTCCTGGTGATCCAGCCGATGCTGGTCACGCCCATCCTGTGCATCGCGATGTGGAAGGTGGCGTTGGCCGGTACGCGCAGCGGCGGTGGCGCGCGCACGCAGTGGCGCTACTTCGGCCTGGTCGGCGGCGTGTCAACGCTGAGCATTTTCCTGCTGGGCTTCTTCACCGATGTCGAGCGCATCAGCTTCCACTGGCCGCTGCCGGGCTACCTGGCGCTGCTGGTGGCGGTGCCGGTGGTGCTCAACGGCTGGCCGCGCTGGCTGCGCCGCACCGGCTGGTGGCTGGCCGGCATCGGCATGACACTGGCGTTCGGCTATTACCTGGTGGCGTCGACGCCGTCGTTGCGCGAACAGCTGGCCGGTGACAAGTACTACCCGCGCAACTTCGCCGGCTGGGAACCGCTGGCGGCCGCCGTACGCGACGAACTGCAGCAGATGCCGGAAGGCACACGCGTGCTGGCCGGCAACTTCAAGGTGGGTGCCGAGCTCGGCTTCCAGCTCGGCGACGGCAACATCACGGTGCTGCCGCACCCGCTCAACGACAAGCACGGGCGCACCGCGCAGCTGGCGCAGTGGGGCCTGGTACACGAGGGCGAGCGCGGCGGGCCGATGCTGCTGGTGCTGTCGCCCAGCGATCAGCGTTTCCGTGACCTGGTGCCGCGCTACCACGCGGTGTGCGCGCAGGTGGGACCGCTGCCGCCGCCGAAGGTGGTCAGCAACGATCATGGTTTCCAGCGCTTCCTGTTGTTCCGCCTGCCTGCGCAGCGCGTTGAAGGCGAGTGCGTGACGCCGGCCGTCGCCTATCTGGATTCACCGGCCAACGGCGAAGCGGTGTCGGGCACGCTTTCGGTGAAGGGCTGGGCGTTCAAGGACGGCATCGGCCTGGCCCGGGTGGAAGTGCTGGTGGACGGAAAGCCGGTGGGCGATGCGCAGTACGGTCGCGAGCTGGACATCCGCCCGTTGTGGCCGATGTCCAATGATCCGCAGCACCCGAATGCCGGCTTTGATGCCAGCGTGGATACGCAGGCGCTGTCACCCGGCCGGCATTGGCTGGGCCTGCGGTTGCATGGCCGCGATGGCAGCGTGGAAGACTGGCAGGAGCAGCCGTTCGAGGTGGAGCGGTAAGCCGTCCATGTAGAGTCGAGCCATGCTCGACTGCTCTTCGCTCCCTGTAGAGCCGAGCCATGCTCGGCTGGCTGTGAGAGGCAGCCGAGCATAGGCTCGGCTCTACAAAAGCCAGTGGCTTACGGCACGGCGAAGCCGGCCCGGCGCAGCAGCCCGCACAGTGCGATCAGCGGCAGCCCGACCAGGGCGGTGGGGTCGCGGTTGTCGATGGCCTCGAACAGGCTGATGCCCAGACCCTCGCACTTGAAGCTGCCGGCGCAGTCCAGCGGCTGCTCTGCGGCCACGTAGCGGGCGATCTCCTGCGCCTGCAGCGGGCGGAAGCGCACTTCGGTCAGGTCCATGGCCGCGAACGATTCTCCATCGTGCGTGAGACTGATCGCGGTATGGAAGCGCACCGTCTGCCCGGCCATTGCCGCCAGCTGGGCGCAGGCGGCCTCGACCGTGCCTGGCTTGCCCAGCGGCTGGCCGTTCAGGTCCGCAACCTGGTCCGAGCCGATCACCCAGGCGCCGGGGTGGCGCGCGGCGACCTCGGCGGCCTTGGCAGCCGCCAGCCTCCCGGCCAGGGCCAGCGGGGCTTCGCCGGCCTGCGGGGTCTCGTCCACCGCCGGGCTTGCGCAGTCGAAGGGCAGGCCGAGGCGCTGCAGCAGCTCGCGCCGGTAGCGGGAGGTGGAGGCCAGAAGCAGGGCAGTCATGCGACAATTCCGGGGCAGGGCGCGGCAGTCTGGCCCGGCGCCGAGGCTGCCAGCAAGCCCCTGTATGGCGGGCATTTGACAGCGGCGGTCCCGATCCTTAGTATTCAGCGGCTTATGTCCGCGAACGTGCCCGAAACGCTGGATGCTTGGCGGATGGTCGTAGCGCGAAGGCGCTTCGACGGCCAGGTCTCTTTGGCTGATTTGACTCGCCTGCAAGGGTTGGTCGCCGATACCGACGGTGAGTGCAATTACTCGCTTGAATTCGGTCGCGACGACGTCTTGCGGGTATCCTATGTGGAACTGACCATCGATACCGCGTTGCCGCTGACCTGTCAGCGCAGCATGCAGCGATTCCTGTTGCCGGTGAAGATGACCCAGAGGCTTGGCCTGATCCGCGACGAGGACGAGGAATCGTCCCTGCCCGAGGAGTACGAGGCGTTGCTGGTGCCGGAAGATGGGCAGCTGCGTCCGCTGGACCTGGTCGAAGATGAATTGGTGCTGGCGGTACCCGTGGTACCGCTGTCGCCGGACGGTGAGGCAGTCAACAGGGACTGGGCACCGACCGAAGAAGAAACGAAGCAGGCCAACCCGTTTGCGGCGTTGGCGGCACTGAAGAAAGAGTAAAAGCATTAGCAGCCGGATTGTCGTCGGCGGCTGCGGCGAAAGCGAAAGTGTGCTGGGCGCTGGCGTCCTGCGCGACGATACGACGAAGCAAATCGAACCGAGTTTGGAGCAATCCCATGGCTGTCCAGAAATCCCGTGTCACCCCGTCCCGCCGCGGTATGCGCCGTGCGCATGACGCCCTGAGCGCCAAGCAGCTGTCGACCGACCCGACCACCGGCGAAGTGCACCTGCGTCACCACATCACTGCTGACGGTTTCTACCGCGGCAAGAAGGTCATCCAGACCAAGACCTCGGCCGTCGAAGAAGATTGATGTGCCGGAAGGCCGCTGCCCCAGGGCAGCGGCCTTTGCCTTCTTCCCCGGGCATGCCGGTGATCGGCAGCCTGCGCAACAGGAAACATGATGAGCAAGCGGATCTACTCGAGGATCGCGGGCACCGGTAGCTATTTGCCGGAAAAAGTCCTGACCAACGCCGACCTGGAAAAAATGGTCGAAACCTCGGACGAGTGGATCCAGTCGCGCACCGGTATTCGTGAACGGCACATCGCGGCCGAAGGCGAAACCACCAGCGACCTCGGCTACCACGCCGCGGTGCGTGCGCTTGAAGCGGCCGGTATCGACGCTTCGCAGCTCGACATGATCGTGGTCGGTACGACCACGCCTGACCTTATTTTCCCGTCCACCGCGTGCCTGATCCAGGCCAAGCTCGGTGCGTCGGGCTGCCCCGCCTTCGACGTCAACGCGGCCTGCTCGGGCTTCGTGTTCGCGCTCAGCGTGGCCGACAAGTTCATCCGTTCCGGTGATGCCCGCTACGTGCTGGTCATCGGCGCCGAAACGCTCACCCGCATCGTCGACTGGGAAGACCGCACCACCTGCGTGCTGTTCGGCGACGGTGCCGGCGCGGTCGTGCTCAAGGCCGACGAAGAAACCGGCATCCTCAGCACCCACCTGCATTCCGATGGCAGCAAGAAAGAGCTGCTGTGGAACCCGGTCGGCGTGTCGGTCGGTTTCAAGGATGGCAGCGGCAACGGCGGCGGCACCATCAACATGAAGGGCAACGACGTGTTCAAGTACGCCGTCAAGGCGTTGGACTCGGTCGTGGACGAAACCCTGGAGGCCAACGGCCTGGGCAAGTCCGATCTGGATTGGCTGATCCCGCACCAGGCCAACCTGCGCATCATCGAAGCCACCGCCAAGCGGCTGGACATGTCGATGGACCAGGTCGTGGTCACCGTCGACCGCCACGGCAACACCTCCTCCGGCTCGGTGCCGCTGGCGCTGGACGCCGCGGTGCGTTCGGGCAAGGTCGAGCGCGGCCAGCTGCTGCTGCTGGAAGCCTTCGGTGGCGGCTTCACGTGGGGTTCGGCCCTGCTGCGCTATTGATAGCGTAGTTACGACAAAGTGAAGTCTGTCGTTACGGCCCCTCTGGGGCCGTAACGCGTTCAGGAGATCCGTCATGGTTGAGCCCATCGTCATCGAAGGGCAGCGCGCCTGGCTGAAGCAGTACGGCAAGGGAAGCCGCGCATTCGCCCTGGGCCTGCTCAATTTCATCGCCCGCCGCTTCCACCTCGATGCCCTGCGTCCGCCGCCGCACCGCGGGGGCGATGCCGCGCGCGAGACCGAGGCCCGCCGCTTGGGCGAGCTGCACGCGCAGGGCGTGAACGTGCCCGAAGTGATCGGCAGCGGCCACGCCGCGCTGGTGATCGGCGACAACGGCGGTTCCTTCAATACCTGCCTGCGCGAAGCCGATGACGCCGGTCGTGACCGGCTGGTGGCCGCCGCGATGAAGGCCCTCGCCGAAGCCCATGCCCGTGGCGCCTATTTCGGCCAGCCGGTGCCGCGCAACCTCACCTGGGACGGCCAGAGCGTGGGCTTCATCGATTTCGAGGAAGACCCGCTGGAAGTGATGGACCTGGCCGAGGCGCAGGCCCGCGATTGGCTGATGTTCGGCTACGGCGTGGCCAAGTACTACGGCGACCGCCCCGAACGCCTGCAGGCGATGATGGCCGAGGCCATGAACAGCGTGCAGGGGCCGGTGCGCGCCCACGTGCATTCGGTCAGCGGGCGCCTGCAGGGCCTGGCCCGGGTCTGCATGAAGATGGGGCGCTCGGCGCGCGCGTTGGCGCATTCGATCTTCATCACCCATGGCGCCACCACGCTGGGCCTGATCATGGTGGTGGGGCTGTGCGTGGACTGGTTCGCCGATGGCGAGCTCGACATCCTGCAGCTGTTCTGCTGATCGGGGCAGGGGTCAGAGCCCTTTTCCATGGGAAAAGGGATCCGACCCCGTCGTAGGTCCATACGCCCTGCATACGCGCACGTACAGACGACACGGGGGATTCGCCCTTATCATGGCCCGCTTCGATTGCAACAAGCGGATGACCGCGTGACCGTATCCACCCTCGCATTTGTCTTCCCCGGTCAGGGCTCGCAGTCCGTGGGCATGCTGGCCGAGCTGGCCGAGCTGCACCCGCAGGTGCGTGAAGCCTTCACCGAAGCATCCGATGGTGCCGGCGTCGACCTGTGGGCGCTGTCCCAGGGTGGCCCGGAGGAAATGCTCAACCGTACCGAATACACCCAGCCGGCCCTGCTGGCGGCGAGCATCGGCGCGTGGCGCGCCTGGAACTCCATCGGGGGTCCGCGTCCGTCGGTGCTGGCCGGCCACAGCCTGGGCGAATACACCGCCCTGGTCGCTGCTGGCGCGCTGAGCCTGCATGACGGTGCGCACCTGGTGCGCCTGCGCGGCCAGCTGATGCAGGAAGCCGCGCCGGCCGGCGTCGGTGCCATGGCCGCCGTGCTCGGTGCTGAAGACCAGCTGGTGCTGGACGTCTGCGCCGAAGCCGCTGGGAGCCAGGTCGTGGTGCCGGCCAACTTCAACTCGCCGGGCCAGATCGTCATCGGTGGCGACGCGGCTGCGGTCGACCGCGCGCTGGCGCTGCTGGCCGAAAAGGGCGTGCGCAAGGCCGTGAAGCTGGCCGTCAGCGTGCCCTCGCACACCCCGCTGATGCGCGAAGCCGCCAATCGCCTGGCCGAAGTGATGGCCGGCCTGTCCTGGCAGGCGCCGCAGCTGCCGGTGGTGCAGAACGTCGATGCCAAGGTGCACGACGGCGTCGACGCCATCCGTGCCGCGCTGGTGCAGCAGCTGTACCAGCCGGTGCAGTGGACCGGTTGCGTGCAGGCCCTGGCCGCCCGTGGCATCACCCAGATCGCCGAATGCGGTCCGGGCAAGGTGCTTACCGGCCTGGTCAAGCGTATCGACAAGACCATCGACGGCCGTTCCCTGGCCACCCCGGGCGACTTCGAAGGCGCCCGCGAGGCGTGGTCGGCTTGATCCCCCTGTTCCTGCCGACCGTGCCGGTGGCCGCTGCAAGCGGCACGGGCGCGGTCGCTGCCCACGTCTGAGGACAACATCATGAGCAAGCCCCTGCAGGGTGAAATCGCACTGGTCACTGGCGCCAGCCGTGGCATTGGTGCCGCCATCGCCGATCTGCTGGCCGCCCAGGGCGCCACCGTCATCGGCACCGCCACCACCGAATCCGGCGCTGCCGCGATCGGCGAACGCCTGGCCGCCCACGGCGGCCACGGCCGCGCGCTGAACGTCACCGACGCCGCCGCGCTGGACAGCGTGCTGGACGGCATCGCCAAGGAATTCGGCGCGATCTCGATCCTGGTCAACAACGCCGGCATCACCCGCGACAACCTGCTGATGCGCATGAAGGAAGACGATTGGGCGTCGATCATCGACACCAACCTGACCAGCGTGTTCCGCACCAGCAAGGCCGTCATGCGCGGCATGATGAAGGCGCGCAAGGGCCGCATCATCAACATCGCATCGGTGGTGGGCGTGACCGGCAATGCCGGCCAGGCCAACTACGCCGCTGCCAAGGCCGGCATCATCGGTTTCAGCAAGTCGCTGGCCAAGGAAATCGGCTCGCGCGGCGTCACCGTCAATGTCGTCGCCCCCGGCTTCATCGATACCGACATGACCAAGGCGCTGCCGGAAGAAGCCCGCACCGCCCTGATCAACGATATCGCCCTCGAACGCCTCGGTTCGCCGGAAGACATCGCCCATGCGGTGGCCTTCCTGGCCAGCCCGGCGGCCGGCTACATCACCGGCGAAACCCTCCATGTGAACGGCGGCATGTACATGCCGTAAGCAAGGGGCGCATGGATTGCGCCGCAAGTGGTTGATCTGCTGGGTTTTTTGCATGCATGCAAGGCCCCGCCGGTTTCCACTACACTATCCCACGGCCATCGCCATCCGATGGCGATCACTTTTGAACCACTACTCCATCTGGAGCGATACCCCATGAGCACCATCGAAGAACGCGTCAAGAAAATCGTCGTCGAACAGCTTGGCGTCAAGGAAGAAGAAGTCACCAACAGCGCATCGTTCGTCGATGACCTGGGCGCTGACTCGCTGGACACCGTTGAGCTGGTGATGGCCCTGGAAGAAGAGTTCGAGTGCGAGATCCCGGACGAAGAAGCCGAGAAGATCAGCACCGTGCAGGCCGCCATCGACTACATCAAGGCCCACGTCAAGGCCTGATGTCAGACGGCAGTGCGCGCGCGGGTTCCGCTCGCCGCGCACCGCACCCCATGGGGCCGCAGTTGCGGCCCCGTGTGTTTGAGCATCACATCGAAGCAAACCGAGTTGCCCGTTGACATCATCGGGTCAGGAGAATCAGCAATGAAGCGTCGCGTCGTCGTAACCGGCCTGGGTATCGTCTCGCCGTTGGGCAATGATCTGGCCAGCAGCTGGGAAGGCATCACCCATGGTCGTTCGGGCATCGGTCCGCTGACCAACGTTTCTGATGCCTACCTGGATCGGTTCACCACCAAGATTGCAGGTGAGGTCAAAGGCTTTGACATCACCGCCGACAACGAACTGTTCGGCAAGTACCGGGTCAGCGGCAAGGATGCCAAGAAGATGGACCCGTTCATCCATTACGGCCTCGGTGCCTCCTTCATGGCCCTGCACGATGCGGGCCTGGACATCACCGAAGCCAATGCCGAGCGCATCGGCGCCATCGTCGGCGCCGGCATCGGCGGCCTGCTGGGTATCGAAGAGCAGACCATCGATTTCCACGAGGGCAAGAAGATCTCGCCCTTCTACGTGCCCAAGACCATCATCAACATGCTGCCGGGCCAGCTGAGCATCATCACCGGCCTGAAGGGTCCGTCGTTCTCGGCGGTCTCGGCGTGCGCGACCTCGAACCATTCGATCGGTACTGCGATGCGCATGATCCAGTACGGCGATGCCGACGTGATGGTGGCCGGTGGCGCCGAGCGCGGTTCCTCGCCGACCGCCCTGGGCGGCTTCTGCGCGATGAAGGCCATGAGCACCCGCAATGATGCCCCGGAACAGGCCTCGCGCCCGTGGGACAAGGACCGCGACGGCTTCGTGCTGGGTGACGGCGCCGGCATCCTGGTGCTGGAAGAGTACGAGCACGCCAAGGCGCGTGGCGCGAAGATCTACTGTGAGCTTGCCGGCTTCGGCGCCAGCTCTGACGCGTACCACATGACCGCCCCGGCCGAGAACGGCGAAGGCGCGGCGCGTTGCATGACCATGGCGCTGAAGGACGCCGGCGTGACCCCGGACCAGGTCGGTTACCTCAACGCACACGGCACCTCCACGCCGCTGGGCGACCTGGGCGAAACCATGGCCATGAAGACCGCCTTCGGCGACCATGCCTACAAGATGATGGTCAGCTCCACCAAGTCGATGACCGGCCACCTGCTGGGTGCCGCCGGCGGCGTGGAAGCGATCTTCTCGGTGATGGCGCTGCAGGACAACATCATTCCGCCGACCATCAACCTGGAACAGCCGGGCGAAGGCTGCGACCTGGACTACGTGCCCAACGAAGCACGCCAGGCCAAGGTGGACGTGGTGATGTCCAACGGCTTCGGCTTCGGCGGCACCAACGGCACGCTGATCTTCAAGCGCGTCTGACCGGTGAGGTAGAGTCGACCGTTGGTCGACTGCCTTTCGATCCGCCGCAATGATCGCTGATGGGAAAGCAGTCGACTGACAGTCGACTCTACCTGTCGGCATCCGGAGCAACACGGAGCCGCCGCAAGGCGGCTTCCGTGCATCTGAACCCCCGAACTGGCCGCCATGACCCACGCCCCGCTGATCCACCCGCTGCCGCACCCGATCGACCTGCTGGCCCTGCAGCAGCACGACCCGGCGCGCTTCCCGCTGCTGATGGAATCCACCGCCTCGGGCACCGCCCAGGGCCGCTGGAGCCTGCTGCTGGCCGCGCAGGGCGACTGCCTGCGGCTGGACGCTGACGGCCAAGTGCGCGACCAGCACGACGTCGTGCAGCCGGGCAGCTTCCTGCAGGTGCTGGACCGCGCCTGGCAGGCCGTGCGCCTGCCGCATGACGGCAGCCACAGCCTGCCGTTCCGCGGTGGCTGGGCGCTGATGCTCGATTACGAAGTGGCCAGCCAGATCGAAACCGTGCTGCCGGCGCGCGCACGCGATGACGGCCGCCCGACCGCGCTGGCCCTGCGCTGCCCGGCCGCGCTGCTGCACGACCACGAGAACGGTGCCAGCTTCGTCATCGCCGAAGCCGGCGAGCAGGCCCTGCTGGACGCGCTGGTGGCACAGGCCACCGCCGCGCTGCCCGAAGCAGGGCAGGGCTGGCAGCCGCCGCAGTCGGTGGGCGAGGACGCGCCGCAGCGCTTCACCGACGGCGTGCGCCGGGTGATCGAGTACCTGCGTGCCGGCGACGTGTTCCAGGTGAACCTGTCGCGGCGCTGGAGCGCGCAGTTCGCCGCGCCGGTCAGCCCGCAGGCGCTGTACGCGCAGTTGCGCCGCGCCAATCCCGCACCGTTCGCCGGCCTGTTCACCGCGCATGGCCGCCACGTGGTCAGCTCCTCGCCGGAGCGGCTGGTGTCGGTGCATGCCGGCCACGCGCAGACCCGGCCGATTGCCGGCACTCGTCCGCGCTTTGAAGGCGACGATGATGCCGCGCGCATCCAGGAGCTGGTCGGCCACCCCAAGGAGCGCGCCGAGCACGTGATGCTGATCGACCTGGAGCGCAACGACCTGGGCCGCATCTGCCTGCCCGGTACTGTGGTCGTCGATGAACTGATGACCGTGGAAAGCTATGCCCACGTGCACCACATCGTCAGCAACGTCAGCGGCCACCTGCGCCCCGAGGTCACCCCGGGCGAAGTGATCGCCGCGACCTTCCCGGGCGGCACCATCACCGGCTGCCCCAAGGTGCGCTGCATGCAGATCATCAGCGAGCTGGAACAGGTGCCACGCGGCGCCTACACCGGCGCCTTCGGCTGGCTGAACCGCGATGGCGACCTGGACCTGAACATCCTCATCCGCACCGCCGAAGTGGACGGGCAGGAAGTGAGCTTCCGCACCGGCGCCGGCATCGTGGTCGACTCGGACCCGGACAAGGAACTGGACGAGACCCGCGCCAAGGCCCGCGGCCTGCTGCGGGCGCTGGGCCAGCAGGGGTAACCGGATCCCCGGTGGGGCCGGTCATGGATTGTGGTGGGTGCCGACCGTTGGTCGGCACGGACGCCTCCACCGGGCATGGCCCGGCGCTACCGACGGTTCATCCACGCATGGCGTGGCTCTACTGGTAGGTGCCGACCGTTGGTCGGCACGCAGACGCCGCCCCGGTCATGACCCCACACCACCCGGCACGGTATCCTGCACGGCGGAATCGCATTCAGAGGTAGTCCATGGCGGGAGCCAAGCGCGGGTGTCTGTTCGTGGTCACGCTGGTGGTGGTGCTGGGCGCCGTCCTCGCCGGCGCGGGCGCGTGGTTCTTCTACCAGCAGGGCCAGTTCGCAGACCGCCACATCACCCCGTCCGCCGAGAGCGTGGTCATCGCCAGCGGCGATGGCATGAACAGCGTGCTGCGCAAGCTGCGCGAGGCCGGCGTGGACGAAGGCCAGGACACCCAGTGGCAGCTGCTGGCCCGCCAGCTGGATGCCGCCGGCAAGCTGAAGGTGGGCGAGTACGCGCTGGACAACAGCCTGACCCCGCGCGAGCTGCTGCTGCGCATGCGTGCCGGCAAGGTGCTGCAGCACCGGGTCACGATTGTCGAGGGCTGGAACATCCGCCAGGTGCGTGCCGCGCTGAAGCGCGCCGAGCCGCTGCTGCACACCACCGATACCCTGGATGACGCCGCGCTGATGCAGCGCCTGGGCTTCGATGGCCAGCATCCGGAAGGCCGCTTCCTGCCGGAGACCTACGTCTACCAGCGCGGCGACAGTGACATGGACGTGCTCAAGCGCGCCCATGCCGCGATGGAAAAGGCGCTGGACGAGGCCTGGGAAAGCCGCGCTGCCGACCTGCCGATCAACAGCCCGTATGAACTGCTGACGATCGCCTCGATCATCGAAAAGGAAACCGCGCTGGCCAGCGAGCGTCCGCAGATTGCCGGGGTGTTCATGCGCCGCCTGAAGATCGGCATGCGCCTGCAGACCGATCCCACCGTCATCTACGGCATCGGTACGGCCTACGACGGCAACATCCGCCGCCGCGACCTGACTACCGATACGCCCTACAACACCTACACCCGTGCGGGCCTGACCCCGACCCCGATCGCCATGCCCAGCCGCGATGCGCTGATGGCCGCCGCACAGCCGGCCGCCGGCGATGCGCTGTACTTCGTCGCCGTGGGCGATGGCAGTGGCGCGCACGTGTTCTCGCCCAGCCTGGACCAGCACAACGCCGCCGTAGCACGCTACCTGCAGCAGCTGCGCCAGCAACGTACCAAGGAGACCCCGGCGCAATGAGTTCCGCGCTGCTTCGCCACCCGCGTTTCGTCAGCCTGGAAGGCGGCGAGGGCGCGGGCAAGACCACCGCCATCAACGCCATCCGCGATTGCCTGCGCCGCCACGGCCACGAGGTCGTGCTGACCCGCGAGCCGGGCGGTACGCCGCTGGCCGAGCGCATCCGCGGCCTGGTGCTGAAGCCCGACGCCGAGATCGCTGCCGAACCGCTCAGTGCCGAAGCCGAGCTGCTGCTGGTGTTCGCCGCACGCGCCCAGCACGTGCGCCAGGTCATCCAGCCGGCACTGCAGCGCGGCGCCTATGTGCTGAGTGATCGCTTCACCGATTCCAGCTACGCCTACCAGGGCGGTGGCCGTGGCCTCGACCCGCAGTGGATTGCCGACCTGGAGCGCCGCGCCGTCGGCCTGCTGCCGGGCCTGACCCTGCTGCTGGATGTGGACGTGGCCGTGGGCCGCGCCCGCGCCAATGGCCGCGACCTGTGGCCGGACCGCATCGAAAGCGAGCAGGACGATTTCTTCGAACGAGTGCGCCAGGTCTTCCGCAGCCGCGCCCAGCAGGATCCGCAGCGCTTCGCCCTGATCGATGCCGGCCAGGTGCAGGAACGCGTGGCCGCCGATGTGGTGGCCAGCGTCGAGCGCTGGCTGCAGGCCGGGGAGGGCGCATGAGCAGCTTCTCACCTTGGCAGCAGCGCGCCTTCGACCAGACCGTGGCCGCGCTGGATGCCGACCGACTGGGCCATGGCCTGCTGATCTGCGGCCCGGCCGGGCTGGGCAAGCATGAAGTGGCGCTGGCCCTGGCCGACCACGTGCTGGCCCGTGGCGATGCCGAGCACGCCACACGCACGCGCCAGCTGATCGCCGCCGGTACCCATCCGGACCTGCAGCTGGTCAGCTTCATTCCGAACAAGAGCGGCGACAAGCTGCGCACCGAGATCGTCATCGAGCAGGTGCGCGAGATCACCAACAAGCTGGCACTGACCCCGCAGTACGGCGTGGCGCAGGTGGTGATCGTCGACCCGGCCGATGCCATCAACCGCTCGGCCGCCAACGCGCTGCTGAAGACCCTGGAAGAACCGCAGCCCGGCCGCTACCTGTGGCTGATCAGCAGCGACCCGGCGCGTCTGCCGCAGACCGTGCGCAGCCGCTGCCAGCGCCTGGAATTCAAGCTGCCGCCGCGCGATGAAGCGATGGCCTGGCTGCAGCAGCAGGGCCACAGCGAAGCGGCCGCGCGCGAAGCGCTGGACGCGGCGCGCGGCCATCCCGGCCAGGCCGACAACTGGCTGCGCGAGGACGGCTTGAGCCTGCGCCGCGACGTCGGCCGCGAGCTGGAACAGCTGGCCGCCGGCAAGACCGGCGCGGTGGAGCTGGCGCAGAAGTGGTGCGGTGATGAAAACGCGGCGCTGCGCCTGCGCTTCGCCGCCGATCTGGCGCTGGCCCAGGCCAGCACCGATGCCTTGACCGCGCCGGACCGATTGCACAAGCTTGCAGCCTGGTTCGATGCTGCCAACCGCACCCGCGACCTGCTGCGCACCACCGTGCGTGCAGACCTTGCGGTGGTCGAGTTGCTGCTGGCCTGGAACAAGGTGAACGAGCGGCCTGCCGCAAGGGGAAATCGATGAGTGCCAGCAACGCCCGCCAGGGCATCCTGTCCCTGGCTGTAAAGGACAAAGCCGCGCTGTACAGCGCGTACATGCCATTCGTGAAGAATGGCGGCATCTTCGTGCCCACGCCCAAGCGCTACTTCCTGGGCGACGAAGTGTTCCTGCTGCTGACCCTGCCCGATTCCAGCGAGCGCCTGCCGGTGGCCGGCAAGGTGATCTGGGTGACCCCGGCCGGCGCACAGGGCAACCGCGTGGCCGGCATCGGCGTGCAGTTGGCCGACGGCCAGGAAGGCGAGAACGTGCGCCACAAGATCGAGACCCTGCTGGCCGGCCTGACCAGCTCGGACAAGCCGACGCACACGATGTGAGGTAGCGCCGGGCCATGCCCGGCGACGCCCCTCGAAACACCCGTGAACCGCTGTCCAGTAGAGCCGAGCCATGCTCGGCTGCAGGCCTCGAAAAGGCCCGTGAACAGAAATGTGAAAAACTGTTGACGGCCTCTGAAAAGCCCCTATAATGAGCGGCTCAGCAACACACCGGGCGGTTAGCTCAGCGGTAGAGCATTGCCTTCACACGGCAAGGGTCACAGGTTCGATCCCTGTACCGCCCACCATGTTGCAGAACGAAAGAAGCCTCCAGCAATGGGGGCTTTTTTGTTGCCCGCGATTCCGTACAGATGCCGTATTGGCGCATCGTCATGCGGAACCTGCCAGACAGTGGTTTGCCTCGCGCACCAGTTGCCGCGCCGCCACGATCAAACCATCGGTGTGGAAGTTGCCCAACTGTTCCTCCGGCACACCTTCGACGCGCGCACGGTCTGCGGCCTGCAGAAGATCGAGCAGCGCGCTGAGCCCCGCCAGCGAGCGACTGAGTGATGCGTGATTGCCGGCGCCGAGCCGGCGGGCGTGACATGGCTGACCATCTGCACCATCACCTTTGCGAATGGCATCGAGACAGGCGAAGAACGTGGGTGCCTGCACGGGCAGATTCTGTTCTTTCAATGCGCACTCGATCTCACGCGCGAGGTCTTCGGGCACGTCCTTGGCGATGTCGCCGATGAGGGCGTGCAGGCGTGGGTGGGATGCGGTTCGATTGCTCATGGCGAAACCCTCACTGGCGTAGAGCCACCTTCGGAAGCGAAGGTGGCGGACGGTGCGGGTTGGCGTACCAAGGCAGAAAAGCTCACAGGGAGAAAAGGCCTGGCGGATCCTGCGATCCCCACGCACCGCCCGCCATTGAAGGCAGTCGGTGCATTCTCTTTGCTGCGACCAAGATCGCAACTTCCTGTGAGCCTATTCGTTTATTCGAGACGCCAATCCCGACCAAGGCAATCTGCCTTGGCGAGGCGATCATCGATTCGCGCAAACACGGAAGTCAGTGAGGAAAGTTGCAACAACGTTAGCCACGACGGTGTACCAGCATCCATGGCGTAGCCAGCCGCGCTACCTGAACCAAGCCGTGCAATTACACGGCCCCGGCAGGTGGCAATCACGTCACCCGGCGCAGCCCCGGGCGAACGTGCCATGGATGAAAGCAGACGTTCCATCCATGCGCTGTGTCGCCGATCCCGGCAGGCGTAGTCTCGGCCCACGGTTGTCCCCTCTGGCTCTGGAGTCCCATCATGCCGCTCGCCCGTATCGATCTTCGCAAAGGTAAATCCGCCGATTATCTGCAGCGCGTGGGGGAGGCCATCTACCAGGCCCTGCGCGCGGTGGGTGTTCCGGAAAACGACCGCTTCCAGGTCTTCCAGGAACACGAGGCCGGCACCCTCGTCTTCGACCCCGGCTACCTGGGCGTGGCCCGCACCGATGACTTCATCTGCGTGCAGATCACCTGGAGCGAGGGGCGCACGCAGGAGCAGAAGAAGGCGCTCTACCTCGGCATTGCCAATGGCCTGCATGAGGCGGTGGGCGTCCGCCGCGAGGACGTGTTCATCAATCTGGTGGAAGTGAAGCCGGAGAACTGGTCGTTCGGGAATGGCGTGGCGCAGTACGTGAGTTGATTTGCCACGAGCAAGAGCATCCACGCATGGCGTGGATCTACTGGATTCGCCGCGGATCAGTCGTTGGTGGGGTAGCGCGTCCACGCCGAGGGGGCGATTTCATCGGCGTGGCCCGAGTCTGGTCCCTGCGTCACCGTGTCGCAGGGGCAAAACCCTGAACGTGGTCCAGGGTTGGCCGCCGCGCCGTAGAATGGGCGGGTGCGTCGCCCCCGATTCCACCGCCGGTTCCAGACCCTGGCATGGCTTGCCATGCTGCTGGTGCTGCTTGCCCCGCTGGTGAGCCGCTGGATGGCCCATGGGCCGGCGCCAGCCGTCGCGCCCGTGATGGCGGACATGGATCATGGCGCGATGGATCACGGCGCCATGGATCACGGCGCCATGGACCACGGCGCGCACGCCGAACACGCGCAGCACGCGATGGAAGGGCACCACGACCACCACGCGATGGCGATGGCGCACGGCGAGACCGCCGCCAAGCCGGCGGTCGATCCACACGCCGAGCATGAAATGGGCGTGGACTGCGAGTACTGCCTGATCGCGGCACGCCTGATCACCTTGCTGGTGGCGGCGTTCCTGCTGCTGGTGCCTTTGGCGCCGGTGTGCCGGGCATTGGCGGGATCTGTCAGAGCGCTGCCCTCGCGGCTGCGCGGAACACTGGGCGCGCGTGGGCCGCCGCTGGCGTTCGCTGGCTAAGCCGCGCACGCGAAAGCCGCCGGGCATGGCCCGGCGCTACCGATCTGGTTGAGGCCGCCGGGCATGGTCCGGTGATATCGATCTGGTTGAAGACGCCGGGCATGGTCCGGTGTTATCGATCTGGTTGAGGCCGCCGGGCATGGCCCGGCGCTACCGATTCGGTTGAAGCTGCCGGGTATGACCCGGTGCACTCGCGTGCGACTTTCTTTCTGCTGCTCCCATTGATGGGGCGGCATTGCATGCCGTGGAAACATGAAAACGAACCCGAACGTCGTTGCCCTGCGCTGGGCGACGCTGCCGGCGCTGTGCGCCTGCGCCCTGTACACCGCACCGGCCCGCGCCGATGCCGCAGACCCCACCACCCTGGACACCGTGCGCGTGGTCGATACCCGCCATGGCGAACTGTCGGCCGTGCCCAGCGCGGGCTCCGCTCTTGGCCTGAGCGTGCTGCAGACGCCGGCCGCACTCACCGTCATCGACCGCGACCAGCTGGAACAGCGCGGCGACAGCAACCTCAACGATGCGATCAGCCGCGCGGGTGCGATCACTGCGATGCCGCACCCGGGCAACGGCCTCAGCGCGCTGTCCAGCCGCGGCTTCACCGATGGCGCGTCGGTGATGCGCCTGTACGACGGCCTGCGCCAGTACGGCGGGGTAGGCGTCACTTTCCCGTTCGATACCTGGTCCATCGAGCGCATCGAAGTGCTGCGCGGCCCGGCTTCGGTCATCCATGGCGACGGTGCCATTGGCGGGGTCATCAACATCGTGCCGAAGAAGCCGACGCGCGGTGCCATCGAGAACGAGATCAGCGTGACCGTGGGCAGCGAGGACACCGCGCGCCTGGGCTTCGGCAGCGGTGGTGCGCTGACGCCGGAGCTGGCCTACCGCGTGGACGTGAGCGGCAATTACAGCGGTGGTTGGGTCGATCGCGGCCGCAACAACGATGCGACGTTCTCCGGCGCGCTGCTGTGGCAGCCGCGCACGGACCTGCAGCTGACCCTGACCCATGCGCAGGGCTACCAGCAGCCGATGCGCTACTTCGGCACGCCGCTGGTGGATGGTCAGCAGCTGGATGCGCTGCGTCATCGCAACTACAACGTGGCCGACAGCGAGATCCGCTTCCGCGACCGCTGGACCCAGCTGGATGCGCTGTGGACGCCGACCGCGAACGTCGAATGGCGCACGCGTGTCTATCAGATCGACAGCCAGCGCGACTGGCGCAATGCCGAGGCCTATGTCTACAACGATGCGACGGGCCTGATTGATCGCTCGGACAACACGCAGATCACCCACAACCAGGACCAGACCGGGCTGACCTCGACGCTGCGCGTGCAGGGGCAGGTGGGCGGGCTGGCCAACAGCTTCGCGGTGGGCCTGGATGCCAACCGCGCGCACTTCAAGCACACCAACAACATCTACGCAGGCAGCTCCGGGCCGGTCGATCCGTTTCATCCGGTGCCGGGCGAGTTCGCCAGCGATGCGCCGAACCTGCCGCGCTACCGCAACAGTGCCGAGCAGTACGCGTTGTTTGCCGAAGACCACCTGACGCTGAGTGAACGCTGGTCGGTGCTGGGTGGGCTGCGCCATGACCGCGCCACCATCGACCGCACCGATCTGATCAGCGGCGCGGCAGCGTTCTCCAAGACCTACAGCAGCACCGGCTGGCGCGCGGGCACGGTATTCGCGCTGCGGCCGACTTTGAGCCTCTACGCGCAGTATTCGCAGGCGGCCGATCCGGTCAGTGGCCTGCTGATGATCAGCCCGGCCAACGGTGCGTTCGACCCGGCCAAGGGCCGGCAGTTCGAGGTGGGCATGAAGCAGGCCTTCGATGGCGGCGAGTGGACGCTGGCGGCGTACCGCATCCGCAAGACCGGCCTGCTCAGCCGTGATCCGCTGCAGCCCGATCGCCGCGTGCAGGTGGGCGCGCAGACCTCGCGTGGTATCGAGGCATCGTTGAACTGGGCGTTCGCACCGCACTGGTCGCTGGATGCGAATGCCACGGTGCTGAAGGCCGAATTCGAGGACTTCCTGGAAACCACCGGCTCGCCGGCGGTGGTGGTCTCGCGCGATGGCAACGTGCCGCCGAACGTGGCCGAGCGGATGGCCAACGTGTGGCTGAGCTGGCAGTTCCTGCCGGACTGGACCGTGGCCGGTGGCGCGCGCTATGTCGGCAAGCGTTATGCGGACAACGCCAACACGCTGGAACTGCCGGGCTACAGCACCACCGACCTGGCCCTGACCTGGCAGGCGGCGCCGCGCACGCGGGTGAGCGCGCGTTTGTTCAATGTGTTCGACAAGGCGTACTACGCGACGGCGTACTACACCAGCACGCAGTGGCTGCTGGGCGCGGACCGCCGCGTCGAGTTCACCGTCGACCATCGCTTCTGAGGATGTAGCTGATGTCGCTGCGATCCACCGCCAAGCGCTGGACCTACCTGCTGCACCGATGGCTGGGCATCGGTGGCTGCCTGTTAATGCTGCTGTGGTTCGTCAGCGGCATGGTGATGCTGTTCATCGGCTACCCGAAGTTGACCCCGGGCGAGCGGCTGGCCGCGTTGCCGGTGCTTGATGGCACACGTGTGCCGCAGGGCCTGCCGGTGCTGCCCAAGGCGGTGCAGGCCGAGCCGGAAAGCGTGGCGTTGACCACGCTGCGCGGCGAGCCGGCCTACGTGGTGCGCAGCGGTACCCAAGTTGGCGCGTGGTCGGCAGAGACCGGCCACGCGCTGCTGCCGGTGTCTGCGCAGCGCGCCGAACTGTCGGCGGCGACGTTTGCTGGTGGCCCGGCGTTCCCGGGTGCGGTGCGCGTGGACGAGGATCGCTGGACGCATTCGCGTGGGCTGGACGCGCATCGGCCGCTGTACAAGGTGGAGGTGGGCGGCCGCCAGCCCGGCAGCCTGTACGTTTCCTCGCGCACCGGCGAAGTGGTGCTGGATGCGCCGTACCACCAGCAGCGCTGGAACTACGTCGGTGCGTGGCTGCACTGGCTGTACTTCCTGCGCATGCAGTCGGTGGACCCGGTGTGGACGTGGGTGGTGATCGTGCTGTCCGCGCTGTGCACGGTGGCGGCCATCAGCGGCATCGTGGTGGGCGTGTGGCGCTGGCGCTTCCGTGGCCGCTACCGCTCGGGTGCGAAGACGCCCTACGTGGAGCCATGGATGCGCTGGCATCATCTGGTCGGCCTGATGGCCTGCGCCTTCGTGTTCACCTGGATCTTCAGCGGGCTGATGTCGATGAACCCGCTGCAGGTGTTCAGCACTACGGCAGGTGCCGTGGATGCCGCGCGCTATCGCGGTGCGACGGTGGCGCTGGATACCGCCGTGGCGCAGCCGCAGGCCTTGCTCGCGGCAGCGTCGAGCGAAGGCTTCGCACCGGTGGAAATCCAATGGCGTCGTATCGGCGGTGAGCTGTTCGCGGTGCTGCTGGACGGGCAGGGCGGTACCCGCATCGTTTCGCAGGCAGAGGGGCAGCTGCGGGTCGCCCAGACCCTGCCGACCGCGTGGCTGCAGCAGCACGCGCAGGTGATGGGTTCGGCGCCACTGCGTGGGTTCTCGATCCTGCGCACGCCCGATGCGTACTTCTACCCGCGCGCCCCCGAGGCGATGAACGGTGCGGCCGTGCGGCGCTTCCCGGTGGCAGTGGCTGATTTCGGCGATGCGCACGCCACGCGTGTGTACTTCGATCTGGCGACCGGCGATCCGCTGCTGACCCTGGGCCATCGCGAGCGGGTCGGCCGTTGGCTGTTCTACTTCCTGCACAGCTGGGACCTGCCGGGCATGCTGCGGCAGGAGAACACGCGGCTGGGCGTGCTGCTGCTGTTGAGCGTGGCGGGTGCGGGGCTGTGCGCCACCGGTGTGGTGATCGGCTACCGTCGCCTGCGGATGAAGTTGCGGCGCCGTCGACACTGACTTCGGCTGTGCTTTGTACACAGCACGGCTGGACTGCCGGTGAACCTCACGGCGCGGCCGCTTACGGAAGACCCCGTTTGCCCGGCATCATGTCGGGCAACCGTGACATGGAAATCCAGATGTCCCCCAGCATCCACCGCGCGCTGCGCATCACCGGCGACCAGTACGCCGGCCAGAAAGTGGTCGACCAGCAGTTCCACGGATGTGACTTTTCCGGTGCCGACCTGACTGCCACCGAGTTCGTGAACTGCAGCTTCTATGACGCCGAAAGCCGCACCGGCTGCCGCTTCAATGGCGCCACGCTGAAGGAAGCCAGCTTCCGCAGCTGCGACATCAGCATGTGCCACTTCAACTTCATCAAGGCGCTGGGCCTGGAAATCAGCGAGTGCCGCGCGCAGGGCGCCGATTTCAGCAACGCCAGCTTCATGAACCAGATCACCACGCGCACCTGGTTCTGCAGTGCCTTCATCAAGAAATCGAACCTGCGCTACGCCAACTTCTCGCGGGTGACGCTGGAGAAGTGCGAGCTGTGGGAAAACCGCTGGGACGGTGCCAACCTCAGCGGCGCGAGTTTCGCCGGTTCGGATCTGTCGGCCGGCCAGTTCGAGGGCATCGACTGGAGCAGTGCCAACTTCACCGATTGCGACCTGACCGGCTCGGAGCTGGGTGACCTGGACCTGCGCGTGGTCAACCTGCGTGGCGCACGGCTGGATGTGCAGCAGGTGGCGCTGTTGACGCAACGCATCGGCATCACCGTGGTGCCGTAGAGTCGAGCTTGCTTGACTGATCCGCGAACAGCAGTCGAGCAAGCTCGACTCTACGATGCGTACGCCACCCACCCCTTGAAACTGAAGCCGGCGTAGAACAGCTCCACGCCCTCGAAACCGGCCTGCTGCAGCAGCGCCACTTCCTGTTCGGGGGACTGCAGCGGCAACCGCTCGATCATGACCTCGATGGTGCGCTGTGCATCGGCGTGCGCCACACCCGACGCCTCGGCAAAGGCGACGTAGCGCTGCAGCCAGCGGCGCTTGCCCGCATCGTCGGCCGGTACGCTGTGGTGGGCCACCACCAGCGGTGCACCCGGGCGCAGGCGGCGGTGCAGCTCGCGCAGCGTGTGCAGGCGCTGGCTGGCATCGAGGAAGTGCAGGGTCAGCAGGCAGCTGGCGCCGTCGAAACGAACGTCCGGCGCATCGTCGATGTAGCCCTCCAGCAGCTCCACCTGCGTCATCAGCGGTCCCAAGATCTGCTTCGCGAGCGCCAGCATCGGCGCGGCCGGATCCACGCCCAGCAGGCGCCACCCCGGATGCGCTTCGGCGAAGGCCTTCAGCTCCAGCCCGCCACCGGCGCCCAGCACCAGCACACGTCCTTCGAGCGGCACATGTTCGGCCAGCAGCAGCTGACTCATCTGCTGCAGTGCCAGGAAGCCCGGCACCTGCCGCAGCGGGCCCTCGGCGTAGCGGGCGACGGCCTGCGGGTCTTCGAAGGTCGACATGGCGTGCGTTCCTGCGGCAGTGGTGACATTCCACTGTAGCGCGCTCGTCAAGCGCTGCTTCAGCGCAGCGCCCGCGCCAGCACCTGCCAGATGCGGGGGGCCTGGCACTGCGACACGTTGAAGCGCACATAGTCGGCCACGCGCTGCGACTGGCTGAAGGCATTGCCCGGCGCCACCACCACGCCTTCGCGCAGGCAGTGCCGGGCCAGCGTGGCGGCATCGCGGCCATCGGGCAGCTGGCACCACAGGAACAAGCCGGCTTCAGGCACCAGCCACGGCGTGATGCCCAGGCGCTGCACCTGACGCAGGGTGTGCTTGCGGGCATCGGCCAGGCGCGCGCGGATGGCCTGCATGTGCCGGCGGTAGCCGCTGTCGGTCAGCGCAATCTGCATCAGGTGCGCGGCCAGGTGGCCGCCGCCGAAGCTGGTGGCCAGTTTCAGGTCGACCAGTGCGTCGATCCAGTCCGCGCGCGCAGCGATGTAGCCACAGCGCGACGCGGCCGAGACGGTCTTGGAGAAGCTGCCCACGTGGATCACCCGTGACAGCCCGTCCAGTGCGGCCAGGCGCGGGGCAGGGCGCAGCTCGAAGTCGGCGAAGATGTCGTCCTCGACGATGGTCATCCCGCTGCGTTCGGCCAGGCCCAGCAGCCGGTGTGCGGTGGCTGCCGACAGCACCGCGCCGGTCGGGTTGTGCAGGCCGGAGTTGGTGATGTACAGCCGCGGCGCGTGCGCCTGCAGGGCCGCCGCGAACGCGTCCAGATCCGGCCCGCTGTGCGTGTACGGCACGCCGATGGCCTGCACCTGGTGCGCCTTCAGCAACGCGTGGTAGTTGAAGTAGCTGGGATCGTCGACCAGCACGCTGTCGCCCGGCTTCAGCAGCAGGCGGCAGACCAGGTCCACCGCATGCGTGCCCGATTCGGCCAGCAGCACCTGGTCCAGCGGCACCTCGATGCCGAGCCCGGCCGCGCGCCGCTGCAGCGACTGGCGCAGCGACGGCAGCCCGAGCGGGCTGGCGTAGTCGGTGAGTGCTGAAGGCTCGGCACGCGCCATCCGACGCAGGCCGCGGCGCAGGCCGTCCTGGTACAGCCACTCGCTGGGCATCCAGCCGCAGCCGGGCTTGAGGTGTTCGGCCGGCGTTTCCAGCGATTGCCGCGACACCCATAGCGGATCCACCGCGCGATCCTGGCGTGGCTCGATCGCCGCCAGGGCCAGCGGCGGCAGCGGCCCGGCCACGTAGAACCCCGAGCCGGCGCGCGCGGCGATCACGCCTTCGGCCGCCAGCCGCTCGTAGGCCTCGACCACGGTGGACACCGAAACGCCCATGGTCGCCGCCTGTGCGCGCACCGAGGGCAGGCGCGCGCCGGGTCCATCCTGGCGTGCGGCGATGCGCGTGCGCACGGCATGGATGACGCTGTCGATACGGCTGGGGGATCGGGACATGGCGGCGACTGTGTGGGAAGTGTGACCAGTACAGTTACTTGCGACTGTACTGGATTGTAGCTGGGTGCAGGCGTGCGGCAATGGCCCAATGGCTGCCCGGGCCGGATGTGGCCCATCGCAACGGATATCGGCGTGGAACGGTCGGCACGTGGGTGGATCAACGGCTTCATCGGTGTGGTGATCTTTGCCGGCTCGCTGCCGGCCACGCGCTTGGCGGTGCTGGAGCTGGATGCCGGCTTCGTCACCGCCGCGCGCGCCAGCATCGCCGCCGTGCTCGGCCTGGTCCTGCTGCTGGCCCTGCGGCAGCCACGGCCGGCGCGCGCGGACCTGCCCGGCCTGGCGATGGTCAGCCTGGGCGTGGTGGTGGGTTTCCCGTTGCTGACTGCGCTGGCCCTGCGCCACGCGTCGTCGGCCCACACCATCGTCTTCGTCGGCCTGCTGCCGCTCAGCACCGCGCTGTTCGGCGTGCTGCGCGGTGGTGAGCGGCCACGGCCGGCGTTCTGGCTGTTCTCGCTGTTGGGCAGTGCCTGCGTGGTCGGCTACGCGGCACGCAACGGCATCGAGGCCTCGCTGCAGGCCGATCTGCTGATGCTGGCAGCCATCGTGGTCTGCGGACTCGGTTACGCCGAGGGCGGGCGCCTGGCCCGGCATCTGGGCGGCTGGCAGGTGATCAGCTGGGCGCTGCTGCTGGCGTTGCCGGTGATGCTGCCGCTGACGGTGGTGATGCGCCCGGCCTCTTTGGGAGCCATCGGCGCACCGGCCTGGTGGGCACTGGGCTACGTGGCGGTATTCAGCATGCTGGTCGGCTTCCTGTTCTGGTACCGCGGGCTGGCCCAGGGCGGCATTGCGGCCGTCGGCCAGCTGCAGCTGCTGCAGCCGTTCTTCGGCCTGGCGCTGGCGGCGCTGCTGCTGCATGAAACGGTCAGCGCCGGCATGCTGCTGGTGACCCTGGCGGCAGTGGCCTGCGTGGCGGGAGCGCGCCGCTTTAGTCGATGACCGCGGCGGTCCCTTGGCACGCTGTGTGTCGGCCTGCGATGTCGATTTTGGCCCGCCATGGGCAATAATGCGGTCTCTACCAGGGCATGGATCGCGATGTAGATGACGGTTTCCGGATCGCCTGCCGACGATGGCGTCACCACGCTGCTGAAGCGCTGGAGCACGGGCAACGATCTGTCCGCGCGCGATCGCCTGCTGCAGATGCTGTACGCACAGCTGCGTGGCATGGCCGCGGTGCGGCTGAGCGGTGATTCGCCCGGCCTGCTGCAGCCGACCATGCTGGTGAACGAGGCGCTGATGCGCATGCTCGACCCCGGCACCGCCTACAACGATCGTGTGCACTTCCTGGCCTTGGCGGCGCTGAAGATGCGCAGCGTCATGGTCGACCACGCACGTGCGATGGGTGCGGCCAAACGTGGTGGCGACCAGCTGCATCTCACCCTGGAACACGCGGACCGCGAAGGCGTGGACGACCAGGATGCCGTGGACGTGCTGGCCCTCGATGCGGCACTGCTGGCCTTGGCCGATGTCGATGCACGCGCCAGTTCCACGATCGAGTGGATGTACTTCGGCGGCATGCGCCGCGAGGAAATCGCCGCGGCACAGGGCGTCTCGGTGCCGACCGTCGATCGCGACCTGCGCTTCGCCAAGGCCTGGCTCAAGCGCCACCTGGGTGGCATGCCTTCACGGGATGACGGTGTATGAACGACGCGGTGGACTGGGGCGCGGTCCGCGCGCTGTTCGATTCGGTCTGCGAACTGCCTGAGCCCCTGTGGGAGAGCGAGCTGCATGCCCTGACCGGCGACCCTGCGCTGGTGCACGAGACACTGGCCCTGCTGCGCGCACAGACCCAGGCACTGGGCGGCATGCAGGGTTCGATTGACAAGGTGCTCGCCTCGCTGGATGCAGATGACATCCAGGTGGGGCAGCTGATCGGGCCTTGGCGGCTGGTGCGGCTGCTCGCGGCCGGCGGCATGGGCCGGGTCTTCCTGGCCGAGCGTGCCGACCAGCTGTATCGCCGCCAGGTGGCGATCAAGGTGATGCGCCGCAGCCTGGATCCCGCGCTGGCGGAGCGGCTGCAGGCGGAGAGCCAGATCCTGGCCGACCTGCAGCACCCCAATATCGCCCACCTCTATGACGTGGGCCGTGCGGGCGCCGACCAGCCCTACCTGGTGATGGAATTCATCGATGGGCAGCGCCTGGATGAGGCCTGCCGCTCGCCGGACATCACCCTGACGGGGGTGCTGGGCCTGTTCTGCAAGGTCTGCCGCGCGGTGCAGGCCGCACACGCGCAGGGCGTGATCCACTGCGACATCAAGCCGGCCAACGTGCTGGTGCGCAGCGATGACGAGCCGGTGCTGCTGGATTTCGGCATCTCGCGGTTGATGAGTGACGGCAGCAGCGAGGTGGGCGCCTACGCCACGCCGCGCTACACCAGTCCGGAGCGGCGCTCGGGACGCCCGGCGGCGGTGGCCGATGACATCTACAGCCTCGGGGTGATGCTCGACGAACTGCTGGCGCTGGGTGGGCCGGCCGTGCGCCTGGATGGCGACCTGATGGCCGTGGCCGCGCGCGCGCGCGCGCCGGTCGCCGCCGATCGTTACGCATCGGTGGATGCGCTGGCCGAAGACGTGATCCGTTTCCAGCAGCATCGCCCGGTGCGTGCGCTGCGCCCCAGCCGCGTGCGGCGCGCACGGCTGTTCCTGCGCCGGCAATGGCGCGCCTGCGCCGTGGCGGCCTGTGCGCTGCTGATGGCGGTGGGCTTCGTGCAGCGCATCGGCGATGCCCGCGCCCGCGCCGAAGAGAACGCGGCGGCCGCCTCCGGCATCGCCGATCTGCTGGTGGCAGCGTTCGATTCGGCGGAGCCGGGCATCCGCGGTGACCGCCCGATGACGGCGCGCGAGGTCCTCGATCTCGGTGCGCTGCGGATCGACCAGGACATGTCCGCCTCGCCGCTGGTGCGTGCGCGGCTGCAGGCCGCACTCGGCCGCGCCTACCGCAACCTGGGCCAGCCGCGCGAAGCCGGCGCGCTGCTGCAGAGCGCCGTGCTTGGCCTGCGTGACGCCGCTGCGCCACCGCACGAGATTGCCGCGGCTGAGGCGGCCCGCGCCCTGCTGCAGGTGGAGGACGGCCAGCAGGATGCCGCGCTGCAGGGAGCACGCCGCGGGCTGGCGCTGCTGGAGGACGACGATGAACCCGGCGTGCGCATCGACCTGCTCAATGCCGTGGGGCGCGCCCACGCCAGCCGCGAGGATTTCGATGAAGCCGCCGCTGCCTATGCAGAAGCGCTGGCGCTCGCCCGGCACGGCACCGGCGTGGCATCCGACGCTGGCCTGATGACCACGCTGTCCAACCTGGGCACGCTGTACCGGGCGCAGGGCAAGCTGCCGCTGTCCGAGCAGACGCTGCGCGAAGCTGCCGCCATCGGTGGCGTTGCGTCGCCCCTGCATGGGCCGGCCCGCCTGCGTGTGCTGCGATCGCTGGTCTACACGCTGCTGGCGCAGGGGCGTGCCGACGAGGCGATGCGCCTGGCCGAAGAGACCTTCGCCATCACCCGCCAGCTGTTCGGTACCGGCAGCAGCTACACGGCTGCGGCCGAAGCGGCGCTGGCCGGCCAGTACCTCGATCTGGGCCGCTACAGCGAATCGCAGCAGCACTTCGATGCGGCCATCGCCACCAGCGTCCGCGTGGACGGTGCCGACAGCCTGGCCTACGCCGACATGATCTACGGCCGGGCGATCATGGAGGAGGCGCGCGGTGACCTCGCCACGGCCGAGCGGGGCTACCGGCAGACGCTGGCGCTGCACCAGCGCCTGCTGGGCAACCAGCATCCGCGCAGCCTGGACGTGCAGATGGTGTTGGCACGGCTGCTGATGCGCGCCGACCGCACCGACGATGCCGAGCCGCTGCTCCGCGAAGTCGGCGAGGTGTGGCGGCGGACCCTGGCGGCCGATTCACAGCAGCTGGTGATGCTGGAACTGGTGGAGCTGGAGTGGCTGACCCGCGCCGGACGCATCGCCGAGGCGCGCGAAGCGCTGGCCGCGTTCGATCGACGCAATCCCTCGCCGGTGCCGAGCCTGGCGCTGCGCCAGCAGATGCAGGCCGCATTGCTGGCCCAGCGCGGTGGCGACCGTGATGCCGCCGCGCGTTGGGCGACCGTGGTGGCCACCTTCGAGGGCTTCTACGGCGCCGATTCCACGGCCACGGCCAAGTGGCGCATTCCCTACGCGGAGAGCCTGCTGCAGGCCGGCGATGTGGCATCGGCAACGGCCCAGCTGCAGCGCGCGCGTCCGCAGCTGGTCGGTCTTTCGCCGCAATCGGAGTTCCTGCTGCGCGCGGCGGCCCTGGATGCGCAGCTGGGCAATGCGAAGGTGGCCGGGGCGCGATAGGTTGCGTGCGGTTTCTCCGGTTGTTCCATGACAGGCATACGCACTGCTGGAATAACAGGGGAAACGCAACATGCACGATGATCAACCGGTCCACCGCCCGGAAAAGCGGAACGGCGGGGTGCTGCACCGCTTTGCCAAGGCCTACGGCAAGGCACGGGAATGGCATTGCTCACGCCTGCGTGCATCGCTGGTCGGGGTGCGTTTTGCGGTATGGGGGGACAGCGGGCGCTTCACCTCGCACGGCGGATGGCGCATTTCGCGTATCAGCCGCAGCGATTGGGATGCCTGAATCCATGGGCGATACGCAGCAACTATCGTGCGCGGGGGAAATCGGTATTGGCCGTAGCGTGGGCGTATCGCCCATGCTGCGGCGGATGAAACCTTCCCCCATTTCCTTTGCAGGCCAGGTCGGCCTGGTGACCGGCGCGGCCGGCGGTCTCGGCCTGGCCTACAGCCGTTTGATGGCCCAGCGCGGCGCGCACGTGGTGATGCATGACGTGGGTGCCGGCCTGGATGGTCGCGGCAGCGACGCCAGCCGCATCGGCGACGCGGTGGCCGCACTGCAGGCGCAGGGCCTGTCGGTGGAGGCGGCCTCCGGCGCGATCGACGAGCGTGCGTGCTGCCACGCACTGGTCCGCGACGTGCTGCAGCGCCACGGCCGCATCGACTTCATCGTGCACAACGCCGGCTGGGTGGCGTACGAACTGCTCGAGGCGGTGGATGACGATGCGCTGGAGCAGATGCTGCGGGTGGCGGCCAAGACGCCGCTGTGGCTGGCCCAGGCCGCCTGGCCGGCGATGCGCGAGGCCGGTGGTGGCCGCATCGTGGTGACCACCTCCGACCGCGCGCTGTACCCGCAGTACGCGCAGAAGGGCCTGGCCGGTTACGCGATGGCGAAGATGGCCGCGCTGGGGCTGGCCAACGTGCTGGCGCTGGAGGGCGCCGAGCACGGCATCGTGGTCAATGCGGTTTCGCCGGTGGCCAAGACCCGCATGTGGGGCATCGACGGCGAACCCGACGAACTGCACCCGGACGCGGTGGCCAGCGGCGTAGCGTTCCTCGCATCGACGCGCTGTCGCGAAGGCGGCTGGGTGCTGCGTGCGAGCAACGGGCAGTTCCACGCGTTGCGCCTGCAGGAAGCCGAACACGTGGGCTACCCGCGCGACCTGCGTGCGGTCGTCGCGGACAGCATCGAATCGGTGGCCCTGCAGTGGCCGGTGATCGCCCGGCCGAGTGTCGACGCACGCGGCTGAGCGCGTACCCTAGGCAGCCTTCCTGCTGCCCGTGTCGACATGATCGATCTGCGCCTGCTCCGCCAGTTCGTGGCGGTGGCCGAAGAACTGCATTTCCATCGCGCCGCCGCGCGCCTGCACATGTCGCAGCCACCGCTGACGGCGGCGATGCGGCGGCTGGAAGATGAGGTCGGTACCCGCCTGATCGTGCGCGGCAACCGCACGCTGGGGCTGACCGCCGCCGGGCAGACCCTGCTGGTGGAAGCGCGTGCCACGCTGCAGCAGGCCGGTCAGGCCCTGCAGCGCACCCGCGAAGCGGCGGCCGGGCAGATCGGCAGCCTGCGCGTGGGTTATGTGGGCAGCGCCCTGTATGGTCGCCTGCCGGATCTGATCCGCCGGTTCCGCCAGGCATTTCCGCAGGTGCAGCTGCACCTGCATGAGGCCACCTCGCGGCAGCAGCAGCAATGGCTGCGCGAGGAGCGCATCGACCTGGGCGTGCTGATCCCGCCCATTCCATCCACCGAACTGGCGTTGCAGGGCTTCGACCACGATCGCCTGGCCATCGCCTTGCCGCGCAGCCACGCTTTGGCCGCATGTGAGCCGCTCAGCGTGGCGATGCTGGTGGACGAACCCTTCGTGTCCTGGCCGGCAGGCGAGGGCATCGGCTTCCATGCGCAGGTGCTGGGCCTGTGTACCTCGGCTGGATTCACCCCGCGCGTGGTGCAGGAAGCGCAGGGCATGCATGCGGTGCTGTCGCTGGTGGCGGTGGACGCGGGCGTGGCGATCGTGCCGGCCAGGATGGCCAGCTTCCGTCCGCAGGAAGTGGTGTACCGCGTGATCGATGGCGCCGAGGCTGGTTTCGAACTGCAGTTCTGCACACGGCCAGGCGCGGCGGGGCCGGTGCTGCAGCACTTCCTGGCGATGGCTGCCGGGCCGGATCTGTCGTGATCGACATCGTGGCATGCGTTCGCCGGCCACGCAGCACCTGATACGCGGGCTGCAGCACGCTGCTGCGCCGCTGCGCGGGCACCGCAGGGCAAGGGTTTCAGGGCAGCGGGATGACGATCCGTAGATTCCTGATCGGTGCCTGCGGGTAAGCCCTACAGCCAGCGTCGGTGCAGGCGGTCAGCATCCCTTCGCCGGCTGTCATGGCTGGCTGGGATTGGCGTCCCACAAACAACTCTGGCGCGTGTCCGGAAAGATGTCCAAGGAGGGCGTTTTCCGGATGACGCGGCCCGCTGGTCCGTGGTGGGTGATGTGTGGGGATCACCGCGATCCGCCGGTCCGCTCCAGAGTTGCCGGTACGCCAACCCGCATCGCCCGCCGCCCATCCACGGTATTGCGTGGGTGTGAGTGCTGCAGCCCTGTCCAGGCAGGGCGCACCTCATCTGGGGAGTGGCGGCGGGTGGTGCATTTATCGCGTGTGTGGCGGCGCGTCCTGTCCTAAGGCAACAGGTCGCGCGTCATGCGGAAAACATCGGTGACCGCGTACAGGCCGGAGTGCCGCGCAAGATGGGTGCTGTCAGGGCCCTGCGCGATGCCGCTGGCGAGCAGGCGGAACTGGTGGGCCGGGTCGGGCTGGTGCTGCAGGCCGTACAGCGCGTGGCGGTCCAGGTAGTGACGGCCATCGTTGAGCCGCTGGCCACGGGCGATGACACCCTGCAGGTGTTCCCATGCCAGTGGCGTGGCCTGCACGATGTCGTAGAACTCGACGATGGGCGCGCCCTGGCTGACCTCCAGTACGTGGAAGGCATGGTGGCGGTCGGCGACCTGCATGCCCACGACGTCGCCGGCGCGCCAGGCGGTGTGCGCTTTCAGCAGCGGGGGGCGGCGTGCCGGCATCACTGCCGGGCTGCGCAGCAGCGCCTCGATATCTGCACTGCGGCGATGGAAGGTGTCGTTCAACGCGACGGCGGCATTCAACGCCGCAATGGCCGCAACCGCTGCGTCGGTGAGCTGCACATCGACGAAGCCCTGCCGGTGCAGGCACACCGCCAGCGCCAACGCGGTCTTGTGCACATACAGCGGCGCAACCTCGGCCGGGTCGGCCTGCAGGATGCAGTTCCAGCGCAGCAGCACGTTTTCGATCACCTCTGCACCGATCTGCGCAGGCTCGCGCGCGGTCGCCTCAGGGCCGAGGCGCGCCCAGTGCGCGCAGCGCTTCACGTCGCCATCGATGGCCTCGACCAGGCCGGCGGCGGCAAGCAGTTTCAGTACGTCCAGGTGTTTGATCGCCATATGCGCGGCCGCTTCCGATGTGGCCGCCCAGTCTATCGAGCGCCGAACAGGTGTTCGACCATGTAATCGATGAACACCCGCAGGCGCGCGCTGGGCTGGCGGTTGCCGGGCCACAGCAGCGAGAACTGACCCTGCTGGTGCGGCAGCGCGGGCAGCACGTCCTGCAGGCGACCATCGGCCAGTGCATCGGCCGCAAGGAAATCGGGCATCCAGCCCGCGCCCATGCCGCCGATGGTGGCCGACAGCATCGCCTCCATGTTGTTGCAGGTCATGCTGGTGGCCATGTCGGCGGCGGCGTCGCCGTGATGGCCGGGCAGGGTCCACGGCTGCAGCTTGCCGCTGCTGGGAAAGCGGAAGCGCACCGCCGCCAGCCGCTGCAGGTCCGCTTGCTGCTGCGGCATGCCGCATGCCTGCAGGTACTGCGGCGATGCACACACCATGAAGCGGAACGTACCCAGCTGGCGTGCCATGAGGCTGGAGTCGGCCAGCTCGCCACTGCGGATCACCGCATCCAGTCCTTCGTTGACCACATCCACCAGGCGGTCGTTGAAATCCAGTTCCAGCTGCACCTGCGGATAGCGCTGCTGGAAGCCGGGAAGCACCGGCAGCAGGAAGCGGTAGCCGATGGTCGGCAGGCCGATGCGCAGCACCCCGCGCGGCGCGTGCTGCCGATGGGCGAGATCGGCCTGCGCGTCGGACAGCTCATCCAGGGCGCGCCGGCAGCGCTGCAGCAGCAGTTCGCCTTCGTCGGTCAGGTGCAGGCGGCGGGTGGTGCGATGGAACAGGCGCGTGCCGAGGTCCTGTTCCAGCCGGGCGATGCGCTTGCCGACCGCCGAAGCGGTGAGGCCGAGAACGCGGGCGGCGCCGACGATGCTGCCGGCCTCGGCAGTGCGGACAAAGGCGAGCAGGGCGGAAATCGAGTCCATGTCGGGATGATTGCGGAATGTATAGACGCAATCAACATCCTTGCAACGCGTTTTTCCCGGACCGACGCACATTCATCATCACGGCCCTTCGTGAAAGGAGGACCGCATGGACCCCCGTGGTACCCAGGATTCCCGCGCCGCTGGACGCGGTGCGCTGCTCGCCGTGTGCCTGGCCGCGCTCGCGCTGCCGCTGGCCTTTTCCGCAGGTGCGGTGGTCGTCCCGTCGCTGCAGCTGGGGCCGGGCGCTTCGCCGCTGGCGCTGGCCTGGGTGACCAATGCCTTCATGCTGACCTTTGGCGGCCTGCTGCTGGCGGCCGGTGCGCTGGCCGACCGGCTGGGCCGGCGTCGCGTGTTCCTGGCCGGAACCGCTGGCTTCGCTGCCACCACTGCCTGCGTCTGCCTGGCGCCTGACCTGGTGTGGCTGGATATCGCGCGCGGCCTGCAGGGCGTTGCCGCCGCCGCCGCGCTGGCCTCGGGCACGGCGGCATTGGCGCACGCCTGGCAGGGGCCCGGCCGTGCGCGCGCGTTCGCCCTGCTCGGCACCACCTTCGGTGCCGGCCTTGCACTGGGACCACTGCTGGCCGGGGCCCTGCTGCAGCTGGCCGGCTGGCGCAGCGTGTTCGCCACCAGCGGCGTGCTGGCCCTGCTGGCCTGCGCGCTGGGTGCGCGCGTACTGCGCGAAAGCCATGGCGATCGCGTGCGCCTGGATGTGGCGGGCATGCTGGTCTTCAGCCTGATGCTGGCCAGCCTGACCCTGGCGCTGCTGTGGCTGGGTGAGCACGGCATCGGCATGCCGCGCGTGCAGATCGCGTTCCTCGCCTGCGTCGTGCTGGCGTCGCTGTTCGTCTGGATCGAGCGCCGGCAGGCTGCACCGCTGCTTGATCTCTCGCTGTTCTCGCAGCGCGCCTTCGTCGGCGTGCAGCTGCTGCCGGTGGCGACCTGCTTCGGCTACGTGGTGCTGCTGGTGGTGCTGCCGCTGCAGCTGCTGGGCGTGCACGGGCAGGGCACGGGCATCGTCGGCCTGCAGATGCTGGCGTTGTCGGCGCCGTTGCTGGTGCTGCCGATGCTGGCCGCACGCTGGGCGCAGCACGTCGGCAGCACGCTGCTGTGCACGCTGGGCCTGCTGCTGTGCGCGCAGGGCCTGTGGTGGTTGTCGCGGCATGCCGCCACGCCGGTGCCGATGCTGTGGATTCCGCCGTTGCTGCTGATCGGTGCAGGCGCGGCGCTGCCGTGGGGCCTGATGGACGGCCTGTCGGTCAGCGTGGTGCCGGTACAGCGTGCCGGCATGGCCGCCGGCATGTTCGGCACCGTGCGCGTGGCCGGCGAAGGCATTGCCCTGGCGGCGGTGACCGCGCTGCTGGCGGGGCTGATCGGACGCTACCTGCCGTCGGCCTGGCCGGAGGCTACGGCATCGGCATCGATGTATCTGGTGACCGGTGATCTGGAGACCGCGCAGGCATGGCTGCCGCACGCCACAGTGGCCGAACTGCAGCAGGCCAGTGGCGAGGCATTGGCCACCCTGCTGCGCGTGCTGTCTGCGCTGACCTTTGCCTGCGCGCTGCTGCTGCAGCTGCTGCTGGGGCGCAGCGCCCCGTCGCATGAAGGCGTGGCCGACTCGGCGTAAGTCGCGCGGGATGTCATCGCCGTGTAGGCAAGGACTCACGCGGCCTATGCCGCCGTACGCCTAGAGTCGGTCATCCCCGTCCCCCACGGAGACCTGCCATGTGGCTGCTTGATCATCTCTGGCCCAGCCGCCGTCCGTTGCCGCCGCCGATGGCCCTCGAACCGCCGTTGCCACCGCGCAGGCCGTGGCTGAAGCGCCCCGCACGCGCCGGGCGCAGCGGCATGGCACCGTGGCAGAAGGTTGCCCCGGCCACGCGCCGCACGCGCCACTAGGCCGTGCGGTCGGCGGGATGGTTGACCCCGTCATTGACAGGGATGATGCCCAGCGCAAAGGGATCGATGCCTTCCAGGCAGGCGACGTTGTAGCCGTACTGGTCCGGGTTGGAGCGGCGCCGGTGATGGGTGTAGATGCCGCAGACGCCGCAGAAGTAATGTTCCGCCACGTGGGTGTTGAACTGGTACAGGCGCAGCTGGTCCTGGCCGCGCACCACCTGCAGCCCCTCGCGGGTGACGCTGGCGGCGATGGCACCGCGGCGCCGGCACATCGAGCAGTCGCAGCGGCGCGGGTCGACGATGCCGTCGGGCAGGTCCAGCAGCAGCTCCACTGCGCCGCAATGGCAGGTGGCGCGGTGCCGGGGCTGCACGGCCACGCCGGCTACGGAGGTGATTCCCATCGCTGTTCCCTGCTGTGGTGACCCGGCCAGTATGCGCTGACAGGCTGGCCCGCGCCCGTTGCTGAATGGGTCGGTGATGCCAGCGTCAGCCGGCTTGTGGCTAACTATGCCGCCCCCCGTACGCGACAGGATGCCCGTGAGAGCCGCAGGACGTTGGATGACAGCATGTGCCATGGCGCTGCTCGCGCTGTGGGTGGCCGGTTTGTTCGCCTACCAGCTGCCCGGGCCGGGCTGGCTGTCGGCGGGCGTGGCCGTGCTGTGGCTGCTGGCCGCGCTGTGGACGGCGTTGACGGTGGCGCGCGGGAAAGGCACGAAGCGCTGGACCGGCTTCTACGTGGCGTCGGTGGCGCTGGCGGGCCTGTGGTGGCTGCTGCTGACCCCACGCCAGGACCGCGACTGGGCTGACGACGTGGCCCAGCGCCTGCACGTTGAATCCTTCGATGGCCGCCACGTGGTGCTGGACAATGTGCGTGACTTCACCTGGCGCACGGAGACCGACCATGACGCGCGCTGGGTGCGCCGCGAATACGATCTGGACCAGCTGCGCTCGGCCGATCTGGTGCTGTCGTACTGGATGGGCCCGGCCATCGCCCACACCCTGGTGTCCTTCGGTTTCGACGATGGCCGCCACCTGGTGTTCTCGCTGGAAATCCGCAAGGAGCAGGGCGAATCGTTCTCGGCCCTGGGTGGCTTCTTCCGTCGCTTCGAGATGACTTTGGTCGCCTCCGAAGAGACCGATATCCTGCGCACGCGCACCAATGCCCGTGGCGAGGACGTCTACCTGTACCGCCTGTACGGGCTGGATCGCGGCCAGCTCAAAGCGTTGTTCGCTGCCTATCTCGATGAGGCGAAGCAGCTGGATGCCGCACCGGCGTTCTACAACACGGCTACCAGCAACTGCACCACGATCGTCTTCGACCTGGCCCGGCATATCGCCCCCGGCCTGCCGCTGGACTATCGCCTGCTGCTCTCCGGCTACCTGGCCGAGTACGCACAGGAGGTGGGGGCGCTGATGCCCGGCGTGCCGTATGCCGAGCTGCACGCCAAGGGCCGCATCACCGAGCGCGCGCTGCACATGGCCGCGGGCGAGAACTATTCCACCGTGATCCGCCGCGGCATTCCCGGCACCGAGCAGGACCCGCAGCAATGACCCTCGATTTCCCGATCCGCTGGCAGCGCGTGCTGCCGGCGCTGCTGGCTGCGTTCGTCCTGCTGGGTGGCAGCGGCTGCGCCATGGTTACCGTCAAGCAGGTGGCGTCCAGCGATTCGCTGGTGAACAAGCGCGCCGACGTGCTCAACACCGGCAAGCTCAGCCCGGCCTCGCGCGAGACGCTCAGTGCCGCCGGCCTGGACGAATCGCAGTGCGAGAAGGACTTCCTGGTCTGCCGCAGCACGCTGCTGATGACCGATGACCTGAATGTCGAGCAGCGGCTGTCGACCCTGTCCGAACTATGGGTGAAGGCCGCGCTGGCGCTGACCCCGAAGAAGCACGCCGCCGGCGAGCCGCCGATGAGCGATGCCGCACTCGATGCCTGGCTGGAGGCCGCGCGGTACGGCTATGCCTACCTGTTCTTCAGCGGTCGCTCGCCCTCGGACCGTGCGTTCGAGGACCGGCAGACGCAGGTGCGCGACTACTACAACTACGCGGCGGAAAAGGCCGCCGTGGTGCTGTTCGCGCGTGCACGGGCGGCGGCGCTGGCCGGCGAGGATTACACCCGGCCGATGTCTGCCGGCAGCTGGACGCTGGCGGCCAACTACCAGCAGCTGGCACTGAAAAGCATTCCTTCGCAGCTGGTGCCGGCCGGTTCGGTCAGCTTCGTCGGCCTGCGCAGCACCTACCGCCGCGATGGCTTCGGTGCCGAGCTGGTGATGGTGATGGATCCGCCGAAACTGGTGGTGCCGGTGGTGGCCGCCGACGGACCCAAGGCTGAGACCCCACCGGACGAAGATGACGGCGCGCGCGGACGCCGCCATCGGCATGACGACAGCGTGCCCGAGTTCAGCGAGATGTCCTCGGTCAATGTCACCGCGCTGCTGCGCTTCGAGGGCGACAGCCTGGACGATGTGATGCGCACGCGGCGGGTCGAACTGGATGCTTATTCGCCGGAAGCCACCGAGCGCATCACCCTGCATGGCGAACAGGTGCCGCTGGCCGGCAACTTCACCGCGGCCTATGGCCTGTGGCTGGCGCAGAGTGGCTTCGCCACGCAGTCGCTGCGCACGCTGTTTGGCCTGAGCGAGGGCATCGGCGAGCCGCACATCTACCTGATGCAGCCGTGGGACCCGAACCGCCGCATCATCTTCATGCTGCACGGCCTGGCCAGCAGCCCGGAAGCGTGGGTGAACCTGGCCAACGAGATCATGGGCGACCCGGAGCTGCGCCGGCAGTTCCAGGTGTGGCAGGTCTATTACCCGACCAACGCGCCCATCGCCCTGAACCGCTACGAGATCGCCAACGCCTTCAACGACACGTTGCAGCACTTCGATCCCAGCGGCAGCACGCGTGCATCGAAGGACATGGTCTACATCGGCCACAGCATGGGCGGCGTGCTGGCGCGGCTGCTGGTGAGTGATTCCGGTGATGTGCTGTGGAACGACCTGCTGGCCAACTATGACCTGAAGGGCGAACGCCTGAACCGCGTGCAGAGCAAGCTGGGGCCGCTGCTGCACTTCAAGGCGCAACCCAACGTGGAGCGTGCGATCTTCATCGCCGCCCCGCACCAGGGCACCGACATTGCCGGCAACAAGGTCGGCCGCCTGATCGGCCGGCTGGTGCGCCTGCCGCTGACCATCCTGGGCAAGTTCGAGGACGTGTTCCTGGCGCTGGCGCAGGCCGAGCAGCAGGTCGATGGCACCGCCAAGCCAAAGATCCCCAACAGCATCGACAACCTCAAGGCCAGCGATCCGTTCGTGAAGGCCGCCGCGCAGCTGCCGATCGAGCCGGGGCTGAAGTACCACTCGATCATCGCCCAGCGCAAACCGGAACTGCCGCTGGAGAAATCCGACGATGGCCTGGTGCCGTACTGGAGCGCGCACCTGCCGGGCGCGCAGTCGGAGAAAGTGATCATCTCCGGGCACAGCGTGCAGGAAAGCCCGCAGGCGGTGCTGGAAGTGCGGCGCATCCTGCACCGTGACATCGATGAGGTGGCGACCGGTAACCGGCCGTGACATGCGGGGGTCGGAGCCGTTTTCTGCGAAAACGGATCCGACCCCGGGGTGGCAAGCCGCTTAGGCCAGGAGGGGGGGGTGGGCCCACCAACCCAGCCCCCCCACCCGGGGCCCCGCCCCCCGCCCCCCCCCCCCCCCCCCGGGGGGCGGCCGCGGCGCGGCCCCCCCCCCCGGGCGCGCGTGGGGGGGGGGGCCGCCCTCCGCCGCCACCCCCGCCCCCCCACCCCGGGGTCAGATCCCTTTCCGCAGGAAAGGGCTCTGACCCCAAACAGCGACTACACCCGCCGCGCGACCACCGCGCCCAGCACCGCCAGCCCCACCGTGATCGCCAGGCACAGCACGTAACCGGTATGCGGCGCCTGCTCGACGAACAGCGCGAACAACGCACCCGACAACGCAAGCGCGGTAGCCACGCACAGCGCCTCGCTCAACTGCAGGGCCGAACTGTTGCGGCCCTGTTCCTGCGGCGCGGACAGCGACAGCGTCAGCACCGACAGGCTGGCGTAGATCATGCCCATGCCGAAACCGGTGACCGTCCAGCCGAGCAGCGCGACAGGCAGTGGCACCGCGTTGAACAGCACCGCCAGGGTGGCGGTGATGCCGATGGTCATCAGCACCGTGCCCACGCGCAGCAGCTGCTGCCGCGACCAGCCGCGCTGCTGGTGGCCCTGGAGCCACGAGCCACTGAACCAGCCCAGTGCGCCCAGGCTCAGCACGGCGCCCGCCCAGCTCGGCGACAGGCCGCGCTCACGTTGCAGCAGCAGCGGCAGGTAAGCCTCGCAGGCGAAGAACGCCGCGGCGGCGACACCACGCAACGCAATCACGCTGGGCAGGCCCCGGCGCAGGCGCAGCGTGCCCGGCGGCAACAGGCGGTGCCCGCACAGCAGCAGACTGACCACGGCCACGCCCATGCAGGCCAGCGCCGGCACGCCCTGCTGCTGGCCACCGAAATAGAGCAGCAGCGCGGCCAGCGATGCACCGATGGCCCAGCGCACGACATCGCCGCTGCTGTCCTCGTCGCGGGCTTCAACGGGCGCCTGCCGCGCCAGCGCCGGGCGCAGCATCAACGCCGCCGGAATCGCCAGCAGTGGCACGATCAGGAACACCCAGCGCCAGCCCAGGTGCTGCACGATCAGGCCGCTCAGCGCCGGCCCCACCATCGACGGCACCACCCAGCCGGCCGAGAACGCAGCGAAGACCTTCGGCCGCAGCCCCTCGGGATAGTTGCGGCCGACCATCACGTACAGCGCCACCGAGATCGCGCCGCTGCCCAGGCCCTGCAGCAGGCGCCCTGCGACCAGCGTGCCCATGCGCGTGGCCAGGCCGGCCAGCAGCAGGCCCAGCACGAAGCAGGCAAGGCCCCACCACAGCGGTCGCGCCGGGCCGCTGCGGTCGGTCCAGCGCCCGGCCACGGTCATGCCGACCACGCTGGTGGCCAGGGTGCCGCCGAAGGCCAGCGCGTACAGGCGCAGGCCATCCAGTGCCTCGGCCACGGTGGGCATCGCCGCGGCCACGGCCAGTGCTTCGAAGGCGAGCAGGGCGACCAGCACGACCATGCCGATGGTGGTGCTGCGGTGGGCGGGCGAAAGGATGGAATCGGGTGCGGACGTGGCCGTCGCTGGTGCTGCGGTGGGGGTGTTCATGCGGGGGAAGATGCTCGGGCCGCGCTTGTCATCCGGCGGCGAAGGACGCAGCATGACACCTGAACCATGGTTGAGGTCAAGCAATGCAGGAAGCGGAACTGAGCGTGGGCGACGTGGCCCGTCGCAGCGGCGTCGCGGTGTCGGCGCTGCACTTCTACGAGCGCAAGGGCCTGATCAGCAGCCTGCGCACGGCGGGCAACCAGCGTCGCTATGCGCGCGACGTGCTGCGCCGTCTGGCGGTGATCCGCGTTGCACAGCGCGTGGGCATGCCACTGGAAGCGGTGGCCCGCGCATTCGAGACCCTGCCGCAGGGCCGCGCGCCGACCAAGGCCGACTGGGCGCGGCTGTCCGCGCGCTGGCAGCAGGAACTGGAAGAGCGCATCCACATGCTGCAGCTGCTGCGCGATGAACTGACCGGCTGCATCGGCTGCGGCTGCCTGTCACTGAGGCGCTGCCGCCTGGCCAACCCCGACGACGTGCTCGGCGAACGCGGCGACGGCCCCATGCGCTGGGGCTGACAAAAAGGGGACGGAGGGGATTAAGTCGTTTGTGCACAAACGACTTAATCCCCTCCGTCCCCTTTTTTTACCAGACGGTGAGGGTCTCGCCGCTCTGGATGCCTTCCACGGCGCGCTGGAAGGCCAGTGCCGCACGCTGCGCGGGTACGGCTTCGAAGCCGGGGAAGTAGGGGCCGTAGGACGCCAGTGATTCGGCCAGCACGTTCGGGCTGACCGCGTTGATGCGCAGGCCGCGCGGCAGCAGTTCGAGCGCGGCGGCGCGCACGAAGCCCTCCAGCGCCTGGTTCACCGCGGTGGCGTTGACGCCGTCGCGGATCGGCTGCGCGCTGATGATGCCGGTGGTGAGGGTGATCGAGCCGCCCGGGGTCAGGTGATGTTGCGCCGCCAGCGCCAGCCGCACCTGGCCGAGCAGCTTGTCCTGCAGGCCGCTGTTGAACTGCGCGGCGGTCATCGTCTGCAACGGGCCGAAATGCACGTTGCCGGTGGTCGAGATCACCGCATCGACCGGGCCGGTCTGCGCGAACAGGGTCGAGACACTTTCATCGTCGGCCAGATCCACGCGCAGCGCGCCGCTGCGGCGGCCGGCGGCAAGAATCTCGTGATGCTGGCCAAGGTGGCGGGCGACCGCCTGGCCGAGAGTGCCGCTGGCACCGACAAGCAGGATCTTCATCGTGGCGTCCTCATGGGGAAGGGCTCCAGTCTGCGCCGCCGGATATGGGTTTGGTAAGCGGCGTATGATTCGCATATTCCTAACCAAGAGTTAGCAATGGATACCTTGCGCTGCATGCAGGCCTTCGTGGCCGTGGCCGAGCACGGCAGCTTCGCGGCGGCCGCCGTGCAGCTGCAGGTGTCGGCGGTGATGGTCGGCAAATACATCCAGCAGCTGGAAGCGCACCTGGGCACCGCGCTGCTGCAGCGGAACACCCGTCACCAGCGGCTGACCGAGGCGGGCGCGGCCTACCTGGCGGGTTGCCGACAGGTGCTGGAGCAGGTGCAGCAGGCCGAGGCCGATGTGGCCGGGCTGCAGCGGCAGCCGCAGGGCCTGCTGCGGATCAGTGCGCCCACCACCTGGGGCAGCTGCGTGCTGGCACCGTTGCTGTCGGGCCTGCTGCGCGCGCAGCCACTGTTGAACATCGAATTGGATCTCAGCAACCGCCGGGTGGACCTGATCGAAGATGGCTTCGATGCGGCGATCCGGGTCGGGCCGCTGCCCTCGCAGGAACTGGTGGCGCGCCCGCTGCCGCCGTATGCGATGAGCCTGTGCGCATCGCCGGCCTACCTGCGGCGGCGAGGCACGCCACGGACGCCGGCCGACCTGGCCGGGCATGACTGCCTGAGCCATCTGGCCTGGCGCGGCGGCCATGGCTGGCAGCTGGCCAATGGCGAACAGGTCGATTGGGATGCACGGTTGACCAGCAACGATGGCTATGCGCTGCGTGAAGCGGCGGTGGCCGGTGCCGGATTGATCCTGCAGCCGACGGCGCTGCTGGCGGCGGATATCGCGGCCGGGCGCCTGAAGCCGCTGCTGCGCGGGTACGTGCCGGAGCCGCGGCCGATGCATCTGATCTACCTGCCGGACCGGAGGCCACGCCCGCGGCTGCAGTGTTTCGTGGAGTACGTGCTGCAGCACGTGGGGTAGATCGACGCCATGCATCGATCCAAGCGGTCAGTAGATCGACGCCATGCGTCGATGCCGGCGTGTCGGTGCACTGGGGAAGGCTCCATCCACGCACGGCGTGGATCTACTGGTGGTCGGGTCAATCATTCGCCGCCGACAACGCCCGCCCACGCTGCTGCATCGACGCCATGCATCGATCCAAGCGGTCAGTAGATCGACGCCATGCGTCGATGCCGGCGTGTCGGTGCACTGGGGAAGGCTCCATCCACGCACGGCGTGGATCTACTGGTGGTCGGGTCAATCATTCGCCGCCGACAACGCCCGCCCACGCTGCTGCATTGACGCCATGCATCGATCCAAGCGGTCAGTAGATCGACGCCATGCGTCGATGCCGGCGTGTCGGTGCACTGGGAAGGCTCCATCCACGCACGGCGTGGATCTACTGGTGGTCGGGTCAATCATTCGCCGCCGACAACGCCCGCCCACGCTGCTGCGCCGCCTGCAGCGCCTTGGCCACCAGCGCCTCGAAACCATCGGCCTGGAAGCTCTCGATCGCCGCCTGGGTGGTGCCGTTGGGCGAGGTCACCCGGCGCCGCAGTTCGGCCGGGCTCTCACCGGCTTCGTCCAGCATCCGCGATGCGCCCAGCAGGGTCTGCACCACCAGCGCACGGGCGGCGTCGGCCGGCAGGCCCTGGGCAATGCCGGCCGCCTCCATCGCTTCGGCCAGCAGGAATACATACGCCGGGCCGCTGCCGGACACGGCGGTGACCGAATCCATCAGCGCCTCGTCATCAATCCACACCGTGCGCCCGGCGCTGGCCAGCACGCGATCAGCCTGCGCCTGCTGCTGCGCATCCACCGCCGCCGTGGCATACAGGCCGGTCACGCCGGCGCCGAGCAGTGCAGGGGTGTTCGGCATCGCGCGCACCACCGGCAGCGCACCGCCCAGCCAGCGCTGCAGCTGCGCACTGGTGATGCCTGCGGCAATGGACACCACCAGCGGTGCCTGCGCCTGCGCCTGGGCCAGCGCCTGCAGCGACTGGCAGACCTCGCGCAGCACCTGCGGCTTCACCGCCAGCAGCCAGGTCTGGCCCTGCGCGGCGGCCTCGGCGGCGTTGTCATGGATCTGCACGCCGAAATCGGCGGCCAGTGCCTCGCGCAGGGCCGCCACCGGCTCGGCCACGTGGATCTGCGCTGCCGGCACGCCCTGGCGGACCAGCCCGGCAATCAGGCTGCGGGCCATGTTGCCGCCGCCGATGAAGGTGATCGATTCAACTGTCATGCGGAATTCCTTGGTTCAGGCCGGGCGCGGGCGCGCACCGAACAGGGCGGTGCCGATGCGCACCAGGGTGGCACCTTCGGCGATGGCCTCGGCGTAGTCGCTGCTCATGCCCATCGACAGGGTGTCCACCTGCGGATGGCGCGCGGCCAGCGAGTCAAAAAGTGTGCGCATGCGCACGAAGGCGTCGCGACGGCGCTCGGCTTCCGGCCACGGCGCGGGAATGGCCATCAGCCCGCGCAGGCACAGCGTGGGCTCGGCGCCGATGGCCTCGGCCAGCGCGTCCACGTCCTGCGGCGCACAGCCGTGCTTGCTGGATTCATCGTCGATGTTGACCTGGATGAGCACGTTCAGCGGCGCGCGCCCGGCCGGGCGATGGCGGGCCAGGGCCGCTACCAGCTTGGGCCGGTCCACGCTCTGCACCCAGTCGAAGTGGCTGGCCACGGCCTCGGCCTTGTTCGACTGCAGGTGGCCGATCAGGTGCCATTCCAGCCCCAGCGCCTGCAGCGCCTGCATCTTGGCCAGGGCTTCCTGCACGTAGTTCTCGCCGAAGGCGCGCTGGCCCTGCGCGGCCAGGGCGGCCACGGCCTCGGCCGGCTGGGTCTTGGAAACCGCCAGCAGGCGCGGCGGTGGCCGCCCGGCGGCCTCGGCGGCGTTGTGCAGGTTGCTCAGGATCTCGGGCAGGGCAGTGGCCACGTAACGCGTTCCAGTGTGACAGGAGGCTATACTGCCGCCAGGGGAAAGATCCTTCCAGTCGAAGCCGTTATTGGGGAGTAGCCGCTCATGGATATCGCCGAGCTGTTGGCGTTTTCCGTAAAGAACAAAGCGTCCGACCTGCACCTGTCTGCAGGCCTGCCGCCGATGATCCGCGTGGACGGCGATGTTCGCCGGATCAACATCCCGGCCCTGGACCACAAGCAGGTCCATGCGCTGGTGTACGACATCATGTCCGACAAGCAGCGGCGCGATTACGAGGAATTCCTCGAAGTCGACTTCTCCTTCGAGATTCCGTCGCTGGCGCGCTTCCGTGTCAACGCCTTCAACCAGAACCGCGGCGCCGGTGCGGTGTTCCGTACCATTCCGTCCGAGGTGCTCACCCTTGAGGACCTGGCCTGCCCGCCGCTGTTCCGCGAGGTGATCCAGCAGCCGCAGGGCCTGATCCTGGTGACCGGCCCGACCGGTTCGGGCAAGTCGACCACGCTGGCGGCGATGATCGACTACATCAACAAGAACGAATACGGCCACATCCTCACCGTCGAGGATCCGATCGAATTCGTGCACACCTCGCAGAAGTGCCTGATCAACCAGCGCGAAGTGCACCGCGATACGCACGGCTTCAACGAAGCACTGCGCTCGGCACTGCGTGAGGATCCGGACATCATCCTGGTGGGCGAACTCCGCGACCTGGAAACCATCCGCCTGGCGCTGACCGCCGCGGAAACCGGCCACCTGGTGTTCGGCACCCTGCACACCAGCTCGGCGGCCAAGACCATCGACCGCATCATCGACGTGTTCCCGGCCGGCGAAAAGCCGATGGTGCGCTCGATGCTGTCCGAATCGCTGCGCGCGGTCATCTCGCAGGCGCTGCTGAAGAAGGTCGGCGGCGGCCGTACCGCAGCGTGGGAAATCATGGTCGGCACCCCGGCCATCCGCAACCTGATCCGCGAAGACAAGGTCGCGCAGATGTACTCGGCCATCCAGACCGGCCAGCAGTACGGAATGATGACCCTGGACCAGCACCTGCAGGACCTGGTCAAGCGCAGCCTGATCACCCGCAACCAGGCCCGCGAGTACGCCAAGGACAAGCGTCTGTTCGAGTAAGGCGAGGCAACGGTGGGGCGGTGCGCATGCATGCCGCCGTCCCGCGATGTCCTGTCCACCGACCGATCTCTGGCAAACGCCCATTCGGAGCCCGCCATGAACAGCACCGCCAGTACCGCCAGCACCATCGATTTCACCTCGTTCCTCAAGCTGATGGCGCACCAGCGCGCCTCGGATCTGTTCATCACCGCGGGCATGCCGCCGGCGATCAAGGTCAACGGCAAGATCTCGCCGATCACGCAGACGCCGCTGACCCCGCAGCAGAGCCGCGACCTGGTCCTCAACGTGATGACCCCGGCACAGCGCGAGGAATTCGAGAAGACCCACGAGTGCAACTTCGCCATCGGCCTGGCCGGTGTCGGTCGTTTCCGCGTGAGCTGCTTCTACCAGCGCAACCAGGTCGGCATGGTGCTGCGTCGTATTGAAACGCGCATCCCGACCGTGGAAGAACTGAGCCTGCCGCCGATCATCAAGACGCTGGCGATGACCAAGCGCGGCATCATCCTCTTCGTCGGCGCCACTGGCACCGGCAAGTCGACCTCGCTGGCGGCGATGATCGGTTACCGCAACCAGAACTCGACCGGCCACATCATCACCATCGAAGACCCGATTGAGTTCGTGCACAAGCACGAGGGCTGCATCATCACCCAGCGCGAAGTCGGCATCGATACCGACAGCTGGGAAGCGGCCCTGAAGAACACCCTGCGCCAGGCGCCGGACGTGATCATGATCGGCGAGGTGCGTACCCGCGAGGGCATGGACCACGCCATCGCCTTCGCCGAAACCGGCCATCTGGTGCTGTGCACCCTGCATGCCAACAACGCCAACCAGGCGATGGACCGCATCATCAACTTCTTCCCGGAAGACCGCCGCAACCAGCTGCTGATGGATCTGTCGCTGAACCTCAAGGGCGTGGTCGCGCAGCAGCTCGTTCCTTCGCCCGATGGCCGTTCGCGCAAGGTCGCGATGGAGATCCTGCTGGGCACGCCGCTGGTGCAGGACTACATCCGCGACGGCGAGATCCACAAGCTCAAGGAGCTGATGAAGGAATCGGTCGAGTTGGGCATGAAGACCTTCGACCAGAGCCTGTTCGAGCTGTACCAGGCCGGCGAGATCAGCTACGAGGACGCGCTGCGTTACGCCGATTCGCAGAACGAAGTGCGCCTGCGCATCAAGCTCAGCCAGGGCGGCGATGCGCGCACCCTGTCGCAGGGCCTGGATGGCGTGGAGATTTCCGAAGTTCGTTGATCGCTGCGGGCGCCATCGGGCGCCCGCCACGCCAGGGAGGGCGACATGCGTGCGACAGCGGTGATGATCCTGATGGCGGCCGTGCTGCTGCAGCCGGCCTGCAGCCGGGCGCCGTCGCCGGCCGCAGCGCCTGCGGTTGCGGTTGCGGCCCAGGGCTGCGCGGATCCGCAGGCACAGCAGTGGTATGTGCCTTCGGCCGAGGCGCTGCTGCCGCCCCCGGGGGAACTGCTGCCTTTCCCCGGTTTCCATGCTTTGAGCACGACCAGCTACGTGCGCCAGCTGCGCTGGGTCGAGGGGCTGCCCGAGCCCTCGTTCCGCTGCGGACTCCTGCCTGTGCAGGCCTACCGTTTTGCCTGGATTCCCTCGTTCTTCTCCGGCATTACCGTACGCGCGCAGCGCAATGCGGCGGGCCAGGCGTGGATCATTGCCCGTGCTGGCCCGGGATTGGAGCCGCACCTGCAGCCACCGCCTCCACCGGGTGTCGAAGACCCGGACGCCATACGCTGGTCGTGTCCGCCGCCGCGTGCGTTGAGCGAGCGCGAATGGGCATCCGTCGTTGCCGCGTTCGCTGCGATGCAGGGCGAGGACGAGCGGTTCGGTCTGGATGGTTCGACGTGGGCGTTCGAGTCGCTGCGCGACGGCGAGCAGCGTCTGATCACCCGTTGGGAGCCCCGTGATCCGACCTTCCGCAATGCCGGGCGACTGATGATGGCGCTGGCCGGATGCACCGACGCCCTGCAGGCGATGGGGTGAGCTGAGCAGCACTGGCGCCGCTCCTGCGCCTCTGCGATAGTCGCGCCGTCACCGCGTTCGCGGGACAGGGGGAGCCGGCACCATGCCGGCGCGACACACAGGGTTGCACATGGAATTGCACGATCCGTACTGGGCGCCGTCGACGACGGCGCCTCCGCCGCTGCCTGCTGCCCAGGGGCCGGTGGACATGACCGCCATCACCTTCAGCAGCGAGGGCCGTCAGCTCACTGCGGCCACCATCGCCGCGGGTTATTCCTCGTCGCTGGTGGTACGCCGCTGGCTCGCCACGATCATCGATTCCATGGTGTTTGCGCTGGTCTTCTTCGTTCCGGGTGTCCTGCTGCGCGAGACACTGGCACAGACGGTGATGCCGTTTCTGCTGCTGCTGCTCGTCGCCTATTACCCGGTCATGGAAACCCAGCTGGGCGGCTCGCTGGGCAAGCTGGCCACCGGTACCCGGGTGGTGAACCTGCAGGGCGGCTGGCCCTCGTGGTGGCAGTCCATCATCCGCACGCTGATGCGCCTGATCGAGGTCAATCCGATGCTGATCGGTGGCATTCCCGCCGGCATCACCGCACTGGTGTCCAGGCACCACCAGCGCCTGGGCGACATGATGGCCCGCACCTACGTGCTGCATCGCCAGGACATCGAACGCGTGCGCCGGTCATCGCGCGGCATCGCCGCTGCGTGACGTTGCAGAACGCAGCGCCCGCCTGAAGGACGCCGGCCGCGCGCCGGCACCACCACACCACGCCAGAAGGTTCGCACATGGACATGCACGACCCCTATCGCGCGCCGGCCGCATCGCCGGCGCCGCCACCGCTGCTGCCTGCGGCAACGCGCAGTTTCGAAGTCTCCACCGCGGCGGCGTACTACTCGCCGTCCACCCTGAAGATCGCCGCGCTGTCGCTGGCGTCGATGGGCCTGTATCCGATGTACTGGTTCTGGCAGAACTGGCGCGCGATCAAGCGCGAGACCGGCGGGACACAGTGGCCGTGGGCGCGCGCGGTGTTCTGCCCGCTCTGGTCGTTCCTGTGCTTCAGTGACCTGCGCGACGTGGCGCAGTCGCGGCGTCGGCAGCTGGCTTTCGCGCCGGCGGTGCTGGGCGTGCTGTTCTTCGTGCTCAACCTCGCCGGTCGACTGCCCAACGGCGCCGCCCTGATCGCGCTCTTCGGTTTCGTGCCGCTGCTGCCGGTCAACAGCCTGCTGCGGCAGTACCACCATGATGAAAAAGTGGACATGCAGCGCATGGATCGCTTCGGTGTCTGGCACATCCTGCTGACCCTGGCCGGCGGCGCGGTGCTGCTGCTGTCCGTCCTGGGCTACGCGATGGGTAATGTGGATTGATGAAATCCAGTCATGACCGACTGCCATCCAGGTCGTTCAATCCAGCGGGGGTAGGGGCGTATCGTCGTCGTTCCCCCTCTGGAGCATGACGATGCAGACACGTGAACTCGGCCGCAGTGGCCTGAAGGTTTCCGCCCTTGGCCTGGGCTGCATGGGCCTGAGCCACAGCTATGGCCCGCCGGTCGAGCACGGCCAGGGCATCGCCCTGCTGCACGCCGCCGTCGAGCGCGGCGTGACCTTCTTCGATACCGCCGAAGTCTACGGCCCGTACACCAATGAAGCACTGGTGGGCGAGGCACTGGCGCCGTACCGCGACAAGCTGGTGATCGCCACCAAGTTCGGCTTCAAGGACGCCCGCACCGATACCGGCCTGGACAGCCGCCCGGAAAACATCCGCGCGGTGGCCGAGGCCAGCCTCAAGCGCCTGCGCACCGACCACATCGATCTGTTCTACCAGCACCGCGTGGACCCGAACGTGCCGATCGAGGACGTGGCCGGCACCGTGCGCGACCTGATCGCCGAAGGCAAGGTCGGCCACTTCGGCCTGTCCGAGGCCAGCGCCGCGACGGTGCGTCGTGCGCATGCGGTGCAGCCGGTGGCCGCGGTGCAGAGCGAGTACTCGCTGTGGTGGCGCGAGCCGGAGCGCGAACTGCTGCCGACCCTGCAGGAACTGGGCATCGGCTTCGTGCCGTTCAGTCCGCTCGGCCGTGGCTTCCTGACCGGCACCATCACCGCCGATACCACCTTCAGCGACAACGATTTCCGCAACAGCGTGCCGCGTTTCGAAGTGGAGGCACGTCGCGCCAACCAGGCGCTGGTGGATCGCATCGGCACGATTGCCGCGGCCCGTGGCGCGACCCCGGCGCAGGTGGCACTGGCCTGGCTGCTGGCGCAGGCACCGTGGATCGTGCCGATTCCGGGCACCACCAAGGTCCATCGCCTGGAGGAAAACCTGGCCGCGACCGAACTGGTGCTGTCCACGGACGAGCTGCAGCGCATCGCCCAGGTGCTGGAAGAAGTGTCGATCGTCGGCGAGCGCTACAACGCGCAGCGCGCGGCGCAGGCCAAGGGCTGATCTGATCTGTGCTGTGGTGGGTGCGGGCCGTTGGTGGTGGGTGCGGATTGTTGGCGGTGGGTGCGGACCGTTGGTCCGCACTCCTTGACCCTCACCCCATCGGCCCGCGCAGCGCATCCAGCACCGTGCGCATGGCCACGCTGACATGCCGACGCGACGGGTAATAGGCGTAGTAGCCGTCGAAGGTCGGGCACCAGCCATCCAGCACCGACTGCAGGCGGCCCTGTTCCAGCAGGGCCAACACCTGGTCCTCGGGCAGCCAGGCCAGGCCGCTGCCGGCCAGCGCGGCCTCGCGGGTCATGCCCATGGTGTTGAAGGTCCACTGGCCGCTGACACGCACGCTCAGTTCATTGCCATCCTGGCCGAAATCCCACGGCATCAGCCCGCCGTGCGTGGGCAGGCGCAGGGTGATGCAGTTGTGCGCGGCCAGCTCCTGCGGGTGCTGAGGCACGGTGTGCTGGCGGAAGTAGCTGGGTGCACCGACCACGCGCATGCGCAGCGGCGGGCTTATCGGCACCGCCACCATGTCGCGGGCCAGGCGTTCGCCGAGGCGGATGCCGATGTCATAGCGTTCGGCAACGATGTCGGCCAGCGCGTAGTCGGCGGTCAGTTCGACGTTCAGATCGGGGTACTGCTGCAGCAGCGGCGCCAGCCGTGGCCAGGCGAGGTATTCGGCGGCGTGGCCGGTGGCGTTGATGCGGATGGTGCCGGCGGGGCGCTCGCGGTATTCGGCCAGCGCGGCCAGTTCGTTCTCGATCTCGGCCAGGCGCGGGGCGAGGGTATCGAGCAGGCGGGCGCCGGCTTCGGTGGTGGACACGCTGCGGGTGGTGCGGGTGAGCAGGCGCACGCCGAGGCGTTCTTCCAGGCCGCGCATGGCGTGGCTGAGGGCGGACTGGGAGACGCCGAGCTGGGCGGCGGCCTTGGTGAAGCTGCCCTGGCGGGCAACGTGGACGAAGGCCTGCAGGTCGTTGAGGTTTTCGCGGGGCATGAGGGGATGATACGGCCGGGCTGCGCCCGGCACCTGCCGAAGCAACGTCAACTTCAAAAGCTGGCTTCCTGTGGGAGGCGGGGGGGGGGGGGGGGGGGGGGGGGGGGGGAGGGCGGCCGGGGGGGCGGCTGCGAGACGGCTCAGGGCGGCGAAGGCGGCCACCCCGTCCGCCACCAAACCGCCCC